>JAJQID010000180.1 GCA_021199405.1 Lachnospiraceae bacterium | reverse complement strand
GGAGATCTCGGGACTTCATATACGACGCAGTCGAGCGTAGTCAGCGAGATTGGAAGCCGGGTCTGGGTCAGCGTCAGATTTTCACTTGTGGCGACGGCAATTGTGACTGTGGTGGGGGTCTCGCTGGGCGTCCTATGCGCGGTATATCAATACTCGTTTTTTGATAACTTTGTCAATATTCTGGCCAAGACGTTAGGCTCGATTCCAGGGTTCCTGTTGGGAGTCCTATTAATGAGGTATCTGGCACAGGAGCTGGGATGGTTTCCAATCTTTGGCTTCAGCACGCCGAAACACTGGGTACTGCCCCTGATCACGCAGTGTCTGCCCTTTACGGCGACCACGATCCGTCAGTCCAGGAGCGCCATGCTGGACTGCATTCGCCAGGACTATGTTAAGACCTCAAGAAGCAAAGGGGCGAAGGAGAGTAAGGTCATTTTTGTGGACACACTTCGCAACGCTCTGCTGCCGATTATCACCAACGTGGGAACCAACTTCGCCATATTCATCGGTGGGGCGGTAGTGGTGGAAAACGTTTTTTCTATTCCGGGCATCGGCTCCAAGGTGATCGAGGCGATTAACAACGCGGATATGCCGGTGGTTATGGCCTGTTCCATGGTTATCGCAATTATGTTTACCGGGATGGCGCTGATTATTGATCTTTGTTACGCACTGGTGGATCCGAGACTGAAGTCAACCTTTGTCAAGGCCAAAAAGAAGACAAAGAAGGTGAAAAGGGAGGAGCAGTCATGAAAAAAAAGAATTCTCCGTCTGTTTCGTCTTCCACTGATTACTCAGGGAAGAAAAGAAGCCAGTGGGCTGAAATCTGGGGAAGACTGAGAAAGCAGCCCATAGCCATGATATGTCTGGGGTATCTGATTGTTCTGGTTCTGGTGGCCATATTTGCGGATGTGATCGCTGATTATGATGAGATGGCGATCAAGATCAATGCCGCCAACAAGCTTCTCACTCCATGCAAAGAGCATATCTTTGGCTGTGACAATTATGGAAGAGATATGTTCGCACGAATTGTGCATGGGTCCAGAACGGTGCTGCAGGTTTCCGTGACGGCGGTTCTGGTCGCCGCGGTGATATCGGTAATTCTTGCCTGCTGCGCCACATTATTCGGCGGAATCGTGGACATGATCATTATGCGTATCATCGATATATTTACATCCATCCCCTCACTGATCATTGCCATTGCCATCTGCGCAGGACTGGGCAGCGGCACATGGCAGCTGATTCTGGCTTTAATGGTGACGAATATCACAGGACTGACCAGAATGATACGAAGCAGAACCATTTCCATTGTACAGATGGAATATATCGAGTCCGCAAGAGCGCTGGGCGCCAGCGTGCCTCATATCATTCTCAGACATCTGCTTCCCAACACGCTGAGCATCCTGCTTGTGGGTGTGACCGGCTATGTTTCCACGAATATTCAGATGATTGCCACGCTGGGGTTTGTGGGACTTGGAATCCCATCCCCGAGACCTGAGTGGGGAGTCATGCTCAATGAAGGAGTTACATATATGGCGAGAGCCCCGCATATGGTGCTGATCCCGGGAGCGGCCATTCTGCTCACCTGTCTTGCCACCGCTACTTTTGGCGACATGCTCAGGGATGCCTGTGACCCGCAGCTGAAGGGACGCGCTTAAGGAGGGAACGCAGATGGAAAGAGAAAAGTTACTGGATATCCGTGATCTGAGCGTCAGATATACGACCGACGGCATTATTTCCAGGGCGGTAAATCATGTCAGTTTTTCCCTGGATAAGGGAAGAATTCTGGGCCTGGTCGGCGAGACGGGCGCAGGGAAAACGACCACTGCCCTGAGCCTGATGGGACTTCTGCCCAAATATACATCTGAGATTGAGGGAGAGCTGCAGTTTCAGGGAAAGGATCTTGCGAAAATTTCAGAAAAAGAATTCCGGAATATCCGGGGCAGGCATATTTCCATGATTATGCAGGATCCGATGACCAGCTTAAATCCTGTTTTCAGGGTAGGGGATCAGATCGCGGATGTGATTAAAATTCATAATAAGGGAATGAAAAAAAATGAAGTTAATGAGGAAGTGGACAGAATTCTGACGATGGTGGGAATATCCCCTGACCGCAAGAATGAATATCCTCACCAGTTTTCCGGAGGAATGAAGCAGCGCGTGATGATCGCCATTGCCATCGCCTGCAAGCCGGATCTGCTGATTGCCGACGAGCCCACTACGGCTCTGGACGTGACCATTCAGGCGCAGGTGATCAAGATGATGAAAAATCTGCAGAAGGAGCTGGGAAGCGCCGTAATTCTGATTACCCATGATCTGGGCCTTGTGGCCAATTTCTGTGATGATGTCGCCATCATGTACGCCGGTGAGATCGTGGAATACGGAACCCTGGAAGATGTCTTTGACAGGACAAAGAGGCATCATCCCTACACGGACGGACTGTTTGGTGCCATCCCCAATCTGACGGTCAAGACAGACCGTCTGACCCCCATAGCGGGGATGACGCCCAATCCGGCGGAGCTGCCTGAGGGCTGCAAATTTCATCCCAGATGTCCCCGGTGTATGGAGAAATGTGAGAGCGGTGAGGTGCCGGTTTCTGTCAGGGACGGGCACAGAATGCAGTGCCATCTTGCACTTGAGGAGGATGTCAAATGAGTGATAATGTATTATTGGAAGTAAAAAACCTCAAAAAATATTTTGACACACCCAGAGGAATGCTTCACGCGGTGGATGATGTGTCCTTTCAGCTGAAGGAAGGGCAGACGCTTGGAGTTGTGGGGGAATCCGGCTGCGGAAAATCCACTCTGGGACGCACGATCCTGCATCTTCTTCCATCAACCTCCGGACAGATTTTTTTTGAAGGGAAGGATATTACCTTTGCCAAAGGAAAGGAATTACTGAAACTCAGGCGTCAGATGCAGATCATTTTTCAGGATCCGTTTTCCTCGCTGGATCCCAAGATGACGGTTTCTCAGATCATTGAGGAACCGTTAAAGATCCATAAGATCTACAAAAATAAAAAGGAACGGATGGAAAGAGTTTATGAGCTGATGGAGATTATCGGCCTGGACGCCCGTTATGTCAATACTTATCCTCATGAGCTGGATGGAGGCCGCAGGCAGAGAATCGGTATCGCGAGAGCGCTGGCGCTGAATCCGAAATTCATTGTCTGCGATGAGCCTGTCTCGGCACTGGATGTTTCCATTCAGGCGCAGATACTGAACCTGATGATGGATCTGAAGGACGAGTTTGGCCTGACCTATATTTTTGTAACGCATAATCTGTCCGTAGTGAAGCATATTTCGGATGAGATTCTGGTCCTTTATCTTGGAAAAATGGTGGAAAAGACAACGGCGGACCGGCTGTTTGAGAATCCGCTGCATCCCTATACCAAGGCGCTTCTCTCCTCTATTCCTATCCCTGACATCAGTTACAAGGGAAAGGAGGCGGAGGTGATGAAGGGAGAACTCAGCTCTCCCATTGAACCGAAGGACTGCTGTCGGTTTGCACCCCGCTGTCCGATGGCGAAGGACTGCTGCTTTACGTCTTCTCCGGAGTTTGTGGAGGCGGAGGAAAACCATTTTGTGGCCTGTCATCTGGTCGAGAAGAAGTAAGCGTGCTGTCTTATTTAAAAGAATATGTTTTCTGAATGACCTGCGAGGCGGAGTTTTCCGCTTCGCAGGCATTTTTTTGAGAATATTCCCCCTTTACCTTTAAGAAAGTATCTGTTATAATCTCGCTAGAACAAATACGAAGGAAAGCGTTACTGTTCACAGTAACGGGAAAATGCCATGTATTACATTGAAATCGACTTTAACAGTGACGAGGCACTGTATCTGCAGCTTTGCCACCAGATCATACAGGGAATCGCGTCAACGCAGCTTCGGGAGGGAGACTCCCTGCCCAGCGTCCGGCAGCTGGCGGACAATATCGGCATCAATATGCATACGGTCAATAAGGCCTACACGGTGCTTCGCCAGGAAGGATATGTGAAGGTGGACCGGAGAAAGGGCGCCGTGGTCTGCGTGGACACCGATCAGCAAAGGGCTCTGGAGGAGCTGCGAAAAGAGCTTGTGGTGACGCTGGCCAAGAGCTCCAGCAGGGGAATTACCAAATCTCAGGTCATGGGACTGATCGAAGAAATTTACGATGAGTATGGGTGCAATGAATAGAGGTTTGAAGGGAAGCTTTCAAATCTGCCATGACGGCGCAAAAGCGCTGTGAAAGAAAAATGGAGGAGCAGTTATTTTGAAAAAATATACGGACAAGGCAAAGTCAGCATTGACCGCGGCGGGGCGATATGCCAGGACCACCGGGCAGGGATATGTGGGCTGTGAGCATATTCTGCTGGGCCTGGCTCTGGAGACAGGCAGCACGGCGGCCGCGGTGCTTGCTGACAACGGTGTGGACGCGGAGAAGATCAAAGAGCTGATCAGGGAGCAGATTGCCCTGAATTCCGGAGATACCGCTCTGGTGGACAGGGAGAAATATTCTCCCAGGGCCATGTCGGTGCTGCAGCTCGCAGATGAGATCGCGGACAGATTTGAGAGTGAGAGGATTGGCACAGAGCATCTTCTGCTGGGGATCATCCGGGAGGGGCAGAACGTGGCGCTCCGCCTGATGAATACGCTGGGAATCAATATACAGAAGGTGTATGTGGATCTTTTGACCGCCATGGGAGAGGATATCAACCAGTATAAGGAGGACTTGTATTCTCAGCAGAGTGAGAGCCGGACAGACACCATCGAGCGGTACAGCAGAGATCTGACCCAGATGGCGAGAGAGGGGAAGCTGGACCCTGTGATCGGCCGGGAGGAGGAGATTAACCGGACGATTCAGATCTTATCCCGCCGGACGAAAAACAATCCCTGCCTGATCGGAGAGCCGGGCGTGGGCAAGACCGCCGTGGTGGAGGGGCTGGCCCAGCGCATTGTGTCCGGTCAGGTGCCTTATTCCGTGCGCGGAAAGAGGCTGCTGACCCTGGATTTGTCCGGCATGGTGGCCGGCAGCAAGTACCGGGGGGAATTTGAGGAGCGGATCAAGAACGTGATCCAGGAGGTCATTGCGGACGGGGACATTATCCTGTTTCTGGACGAGCTGCATACTCTGATCGGGGCCGGAGGCGCAGAGGGCGCCATTGACGCCTCCAATATTTTAAAGCCCTCCCTTGCCAGAGGGGAGCTGCAGCTGATCGGGGCTACGACCATCACGGAATATCGTAAATATATTGAGAAGGATGCAGCCCTGGAGCGGCGCTTTCAGCCGGTGACGGTGGAGGAGCCCAGTGAGGAAGAGACAGAGAAAATCCTGCAGGGAATTGTATACAAATATGAGGAGCACCATCAGGTAAAGGTGCTGCCGGAGGCGATCACTGCCGCCGTGAAGCTTTCCTCCCGTTATATCAATGACAGAAATCTGCCGGACAAAGCCATTGATCTGATCGATGAGGCTGCCAGCGCAGTCAGGCTTTCAGAGAAAACGCCGGCTGCGGACAGCCGCAGTGTGGTGGAACAGGTAAAGCATCTGGATCTGGAACTGGAGGAAGCCATCAAAGCGGGTGATCTGGAGAAGGCTGACGAGGTGCGCACCCGTCAGGAGAAGCTGATTCACAAGCTGCATAAATTCCGTGACAAGTCGGCGAGTGTACAGGAGAGCCGGGCGACGGTGGGCGAGGAGGACATAGCCAGGGTGGTCAGCATGTGGACGAAGATCCCTCTGACCCGGCTGCAGGAGAAGGAGAGCGATCGGCTTCTGAAGCTGGAGAGTATTCTGCACCAGCGGGTGATCGGCCAGAATGAGGCGGTGGACGCGGTGGCCAGGGCTGTTCGCCGGGGACGGGTAGGCTTAAAGGATCCCAGACGTCCCATCGGCTCCTTCCTCTTCCTTGGCCCCACCGGTGTGGGAAAGACGGAGCTTTCCAAGGCTCTGGCGGAGGCCATGTTCGGGGATGAAAATGCCCTGATCAGGGTGGACATGTCAGAGTATATGGAGGGGCATTCCGTTTCCAAGATGATCGGCTCCCCTCCGGGCTATGTGGGCTTTGAAGAGGGCGGTCAGCTTTCGGAGAAGATTCGCCGCAACCCCTATTCGGTGGTCTTATTTGATGAGATTGAGAAGGCCCATCCGGATGTGTTCAATATTCTGCTGCAGGTGCTGGATGACGGTCACATCACGGATTCCAGAGGCCGGAAGGTCAGCTTCAAGAATACGATTCTGATCATGACCTCCAATGCAGGCGCTTCCCGGATTGTGGAGCCCAAAAATCTGGGCTTTGCCGCCGCTGACGATCAGAAGAAGGACTTTGAGCGGATGAAGGCCGGCGTCATGGAAGAGGTGAAGCGGCTTTTCAAGCCGGAGTTTATTAACCGGATTGACGAGATGATCGTGTTCCATCCGCTGACCCAGGAGGAAATGAAGGAGATTGTGAGCCTTCTGGCAAAAGATCTGTCGAAGCGCTGTAAGGAGCAGATGGGGATTCATCTGGTGCTGAGCCCGGCTCTGAAGGAGCATCTGGTGACAAAGTATTCTGATGCGAAGATGGGGGCCAGACCCTTGAAGCGGGCGCTGCAGACGGTGGTGGAGGACCCGCTGGCGGAGGAGCTGCTGCGGCAGAAAATTCCGGCGGGCGCCACGGTGACGGCCGGATATTCCGGCGGAAAGGTTACCTTTAAGGTAAAGAGAGAGCAGGAACAGGATGGCGAGTAAAAATAAAAGCACCGTTTTTTTCTGCCAGCAGTGCGGGTATGAGTCCGCCAAATGGCAGGGCCAGTGTCCCGGCTGCAAAAGCTGGAACAGCTTTGTGGAGGAGCCGGTGAAAATGACCTCCTCCGGAAAGCGCCTTTCTGTGGGGCTCAGGGAGGCGGCTGCTCCTGTGAGTCTGTCGCAGATCGACTTAAAGGAGGAGGACAGGCTGCTCACCGGCATCGCGGAGCTGGACAGAGTGCTGGGCGGCGGCATCGTGGCGGGAAGCCTGACTCTGGTGGGTGGCGATCCCGGCATCGGTAAGTCCACCCTGCTTCTGCAGGTATGCCGAAATCTGGCCTCTCAGGATATTCCGGTGCTCTATATTTCCGGGGAGGAGAGTCTGCGTCAGATCAGAATGCGGGCGGAGCGGATTGGAGAATTTTCAGAGAGTCTGCAGCTTCTGTGTGAAACCAGTCTGGACAGTATTGAGACGGTGGTTCGCGCCCGGAAGCCACGGGTGGCGGTCATTGATTCTATCCAGACCATGTACCGGGAGGAGGTGGGCGCTGCGCCCGGCAGTGTCTCCCAGGTGCGGGAGAGCACCAATGTCCTCATGCAGCTGGCCAAGGTGGAGGGCATCAGCATTTTTATCGTGGGCCATGTGACCAAGGAGGGAACGGTGGCCGGTCCCAGAGTGCTGGAGCATATGGTGGACACGGTGCTTTATTTTGAGGGTGACCGGCATGCTTCCTACCGGATTTTGCGGGGCGTCAAGAACCGTTTTGGCGCTACCGATGAGATCGGCGTCTTTGAAATGTGTGCCAACGGACTGATGGAGGTGCCCAATCCCTCCGAATATATGCTGACCGGCAGGCCGGAGGGCGCCAGCGGGTCTGTGGTGACCTGTTCCATGGAGGGCACCCGTCCCATTCTGATTGAGATTCAGGCGCTGGTCTGTCAGACCAATTTCGGCTATCCCAGGCGGCAGGCTACAGGTACGGATTTCAACAGGGTGAATCTGCTGATGGCTGTGCTGGAAAAGCGGCTGGGGCTGCAGATGAGCAATTGTGACGCCTATGTCAATATTGCCGGCGGTATCCGGATCACCGAACCGGCCATGGATCTGGGAATCGCCCTGGCGGTGATTTCCAGCTTCCGGAATATTCCTCTGGATGAGGGGCTGATCGTCTTCGGGGAGATCGGCTTAAGCGGCGAGGTGCGGGCGGTCAGCCAGGCGAAGCAGCGAGTTCTGGAGGCCAAAAAGCTTGGCTTTACCAGCTGTATTCTGCCGCAGGTGTGCCTGAAGGATGTGGGGAGCGTGGAGGGAATGCGGCTGTTTGGAGTGAGGGGTGTTTCTGATGCGATGCAGTATCTGTAGAGAGAGGTTGACGGAAAGAGTCGCGTGAAAACGCATAAACTGTTTTGCTCATGCTCCGCGGAACGTTCCGATGAGCCTGTGAGCATGTCAATCGTGTTCAGCATAGGCTTCCACGATTGACAACAGTCTTATCTCCACCGCGTAGAAATCGCAAAACAGTTTATGCGTTTTCACGCTCTGTATTCCAAAAACTTTAGAGGAGCTGTTTTTGCGATAGATCAGAATTGGAAAAAGGAATCTGGAAGTGTGAGGATAAATGAAATGAACGCGAAGAAAAAAAATGCGAAGAAACCTGTGGGTAAGATGGTGCCGAAGGCGCAGGCCGAGTCTCAGGAAGAGGTTGAGGAGTATCTGTATATGCTGCCGGTGGATGTGACGGTGCAGGATTTAAAGCCGGTGATTCAGGCGGAGGAAGAGAAAAAGGATATCTGGAGGGAGTTGGATCTGATGGAGGTGAAGCTTTCTCATGACAGCCTGATTTTTGAAAATTTTATGGACTGTTTTGAATCGGCCTCTGATCAGGCTTTCCTGCGGGAAAACGGGGTGAAAAAGGTTTACGCCTTCAGCTATGCTCCCCAGGACAGGGCTGAGGCGGCGCAGGCCGTGAGAGATATATACGGTGTTTTTGGCGGCTTTATCGCTTCCGACACGGAGGATCTGAAGCCTGTATATCAGCCGGAGGAGTTCTGATGGAACATCAAAAGCCCTGGAGCGCGGTTTATAAGGAAATATATATGCTCATGGAAAAAACCAGAAATAATGTATTTAAGGAGAGCGGTGTCACCAGCGCCCAGATGAGCATACTGATCACGCTGGATTTAAGCCGCAGGCCCAGTCTTACCATGAAGGAGCTGGAGAAAAAAATGTGTCTGGCTCAGTCCACGGTGGCCGGTCTTGTGGTGAGACTGGAGCAGAAGGGGCTGGTGGAGAGCGGCTGTGATTCCAGTGATAAGCGGATCAAGTGGGTCAGAAGGAGTGAAAAGGGCATTCAGCTCTGTGAGCATACCAGAAGAGAGATGCACAGGATGGATCAGGAGTTTTTAAAGGATCTGACGGAGGAGGAGCGGGAGCTCTTTATTGACCTGTTATTCAAGGTCAGGGCATCGATGGAGACCACAGAAACAGGAAATAATGCACAATTTTAGCAAAAAAGATTTGGCAATATTTTACAAAAGGATGATTGCCTGGAAATATCTGGCTGAGTTATAATATAACCGTAACTGAAAAAGGAACCTTTGATAAGCGGAAGGGAGGAATCACCATGAATGAATCAATCCAAAAGCTGATCAAGCCTGTTTTAGTACGATGGTTATGTAAATGTAAATGGATCCAGCATGACAGCAGCGATATGAATAAGCTGTGGCTGGAGAGCGACGAAAGGACCGGCGTCATTGAGTTTTATGACGCGGACGAATATGTTTCAGAGGATGTTCTGGAGCTGACAGGATACGATAAAAAGACAGGGAAGAGGATATATTATCTTCACTTTGGATTACATGATTTGAGCTTTGTGTTAGACAGGCTCGGCAATTTCTTCGCTTTTATTTACGGCGGGGAGGAGAAGACGCAGAGCCTGACCGGGTCAGGGAAGCGTACGCCGGTGCAGAATGTGGCGTTTTGCTGCACCTCCGGCTGGACCAGTGTTTATTTCGCGGAAAAGATTCAGGAAATCTTTGATGCGCAGAATATCAATATAAAGGTACATGCGGGCAATTATACAGAAATGGAAACCATCGTACAGGAAAACGACAGGGTGCTGTTAGCGCCTCAGATCGGCTATATGCTGCCAGAGTTAAAGAGGCAGTACGGCGATAAGATCGAAGTGGTGGAGACCGGCGATTTTGCCACTCAGAACTTTGACCATATCGTGGAACGGCTGATTGCTTAAAAGAAAACAGTCCCGGAGCCCAAAATGCTCCGGGATTTTTCATGCGGGAATTTCTTTAGGTACCTTGACATTTTCTGTTGACGAACTGTGAAATACGTGCTATAGTGAGCGACGAAAATAATTTGTCGTTCACTATATTTGGCGTGGATATTGCGGAAGTAAAGGCCGGGTGAGGCGGTCTGTCCATATACCGGAGGAGCAGGATGGCGAAAAGTACCAGTCAGAAGCTGAAGCTCGTATATTTAATGCATATTTTTCTGGAGTACACGGATGAGCAGCACAGCCTGACCATGCCGGAGATTCTTGCCAGGCTGAAGGCTTATGATATCGAGGCGGAGCGCAAGAGTGTTTATGAGGACATTGATCTTCTGCGTACATACGGTCTGGATATTATCGGCGAACGGTCCGGGAGGAATTATTCTTATTATCTTGCTTCAAGACAGTTCGAGCTGGCGGAGTTGAAGATCCTGGTGGATCTGGTGCAGTCCGCCAAATTTTTAACGGCAAAAAAGAGCAGTCAGCTGATCAGAAAGCTGGAGACGCTGTGCAGCCATTATGAGGCGGGGCAGCTCCAGCACCAGGTCTATGTGTCTCAGCGGATCAAGACGGAAAATGAATCCATCTATTACGCCGTGGACATCATTCATCAGGGGATCGATAACGGCGTTCAGATCACCTTTCAATATTTCAACTGGAATATCAGAAAAGAAAAAGAGCTTCGCCGGGGAGGCAGCCTTTATCAGGTCAGCCCCTGGGCCTTGTCCTGGGATGATGAAAATTATTATCTGGTGGCCTACGACGGGGGAATGAAGGAGTTAAGGTACTACCGGGTGGATAAGATGCTGAATGTAAAGCTGACGGATTCTTCCCGGGAGGGCCGGGAGCTTTATGAAAAAATGGATCCGGCGGCCTACACCAGAAAGCGCTTCGGCATGTTCAACGGGCGGGAGGAGACGGTGACGCTTCGCTGCCGCAATCATCTGTCTGGGGTGATTGTGGATCAGTTCGGTCGGGATGTGCCCATTTTGCCGGTGGATCAGGAGCATTTTAATGCCCGGGTCCATGTGGCTTTGAGCGGTCAGTTCTTTGGCTGGGTCATGGCCCTTGGCGAGGATGTGAGGATCATGGGACCGCCGGCGGTGGTGGAGCAGATGAGGGAGGAAGCCAGGAAGCTGTCCGAAAGGTATTGCGGGTAAAATAAAAATTCCGCACAGAGGAGGAGAATACACAGATGAAGCTGATTTTTCGCTATATGGGGAAATACATAAAGCCTATTATGTTTGTTATGCTGCTGAAGCTCATAGGAACCGTGGCGGAGCTGATGATTCCCTACGTGCTGGAGTATCTGATCGATGAGGTGGTGCCTTTGGGAAATACGGCCCGGATTGTGCTCTGGGGCGGTATCATGATTCTGGTGGCCGTTTTGTGCTGGCAGTTCAATGTCAATGCCAATCGTTTCGCGGTCCGGAACGCTCACAACGTATCCTATGACGTGCGCCGGGATCTGTTCAATAAGACCATGCATTTGAGTGGCGCCCAGTTTGACGCCTTTGGCCTGCCCAGCCTGACCAGCCGTATGACCTCGGACAGCTACAATGTGCAGTCCTTTGCTCAGAGCTTTCAGACCCTCTGCGTCAGAGCTCCCATTATGCTGGTGGGCGGTATCGCAGTGACCATGACCATGGATCCGGTGCTCAGCGGGATTCTATGCGTCATGCTGCCCCTTCTGGCGGTGGTGGTGCTGACGGTCTCCAGCCGGGGTATTCCCCTGTATCATAAGGTGCAGGAGAGGCTGGATGATGTGGTGCGCGTCATGCGGGAAAATATTACGGGAATCCGGGTGGTCAAGGCGCTGTGCCGGATGGACTATGAGAGCGAACGCTTCCATAAATATAATGATAAAATGATGGCCAGCGACATCAAGGCCAGTACGGTGATGGCCATTCCCGGACCGTTCATGCAGCTGTGCCTGAATACGGGGCTGACTCTGGTGGTTTATGTGGGAGCTGTCCGCGTCAACAGCGGTGTCATGAAGCCCGGTGTGATTCTGGCTTTTCTTACTTATTTTAATCTGATTTTGCAGAGCATTATGGCCATCAACCGTATTTTCATGATGATCAGCAAGGCCAGCGCTTCCGCGGACCGTATCGATCTGGTGCTGCAGAGCGAGGTGGACCAGCGGATTCTTTCCGTGGAGGAAACGGATGTGCCGCAGGCTCATGATGCATATATTGTATTTAAAAATGTGAATTTCAAGTACCCGCACAATATTCTCAGTGTGGAGGGAAAAAGGGAAGGAGATTCCACGACTGCCGTGGATGAGGAGGACGGCTTTCTGGGAGGAGAGCAGGAGCAGTGCCTTTACAATATTGATTTTAAGCTTAAAAAGGGAGAATCTCTGGGAATTATCGGCCCCACCGGCTGCGGCAAGACCACTATCGTCAATCTGCTGATGCGGTTCTATGATGTGGAGGACGGCGGCGTCTACATTGACGGAAGGGATGTGCGCACCTATGAGATGGACGAGCTGCGGGGCAAATTCGGCGTAGTGTTTCAGAACGACCAGATTTTTCAGGATACCCTGCGCAACAATATTTCCTTTGGCAGAGATGTCACTGAGGAAGAAATTCATCAGGCTACGGTGGACGCCATGGCTGCGGAATTTATTGATGGGCTGGAGGACGGCCTGGACCACATGGCGGATATCAAGGGCGCGAACCTCTCCGGCGGGCAGAAGCAGCGGGTGCTGATTTCCCGGTCGCTGGCAGCGGACCCGGACATCCTGATTTTGGACGATTCCTCCAGTGCGCTGGACTATAAGACGGACGCGGCGCTCAGGAAGGCGATTTTTGAGAAGCACAGCAATTCCACTACCATCATGGTGGCTCAGCGGGTCAGTTCCATCATGGGTATGAGCCATATCATGGTGATGGACGCCGGTCGCTGTATCGGGTACGGAACCCATGAGGAGCTGATGGAGAACTGTCCGGTCTACAGAGACATTTATACTGTCCAGATGGGCGCGATTGCGGGATAAGGGGGAGAGAAAATGCCTGGAAAGGGAGACCGTGGAGGAAAAAAGGAGAAACCAAGGGACGCCAAAGGGACGCTTCTGCGGATTCTCAGCTATATGAAATCTTACAAATATGCGGTGGCTTTTCTGTGTGTCTGCGCGATGGTCAGCAACGCCGGCAATCTGCTGGGACCGAATTTCGCAGGAAAAGCCATTTCCGCGGCGGCGGCAGGCGAGGGAAAGGTGGACTTTTCTCTTGTCACCTATTACGCCAAATGGATGCTCATTGTCTATGTGGGCAGCAATATTTTAAGCCTGACAGTCAATCTGCTGATGATGCGGGTCAGCCGTCAGGTGGCGAGAATGATGAGAAACGATGTTTTTGATAAGCTGATGAGGCTGCCTGTCAATTATTTTGACCGCAATCAGGCCGGCGATATCATCAGCCGGGTCAGCTATGATGTGGATGTGGTCAGCACCAGTCTGTCCACGGATATTGTGCAGATTCTGACCAGTATCGTGACGGTGGTGGGATCCTTTGTCATGATGGTATATATTTCGCCGCCGCTGGTTTGCTGTATGCTGATCACCATTCCGCTGTCCATCTGGTATACCAGACGGATGTCAAAAAGGACCCGGCCGCTGTACTCCAAACGCAGCGCGGCTTACGGCGAGATGAACGGCTTTGTGGAGGAAATGTTCAGCGGGCAGAAGACCATTGTGGCCTATGCATACGAGGACGGGGTCTGCGATCAGTTCAGCCAGGTCAATCACCGGGCGGCGGACGCCTACTGTGAGGCGGACAGTCTGGGCGTGACCACAGGTCCTACGGTTGGATTTATCAGCAATCTTGGCTTATCTCTGATTGGCCTGGTGGGAGCGCTGTATTACGCATTTGGAATTGTAGATCTGGGGAGTATTTCCAGCTTTGTGCTTTATTCCCGCAAGTTTTCCGGCCCCATCAATGAGATCGCCAATATTATGAATGAGATTTTTTCGGCGCTGTCCGCGGCAGAGCGGGTATTTCGTCTGCTGGATCAGCCGGAGGAGATTGAGGATATTTACGGCGCTGTGGAATTAAAGGAAAAAGAGGTGGCCGGGGATGTGGAGGCGGAGCATGTATCCTTCGGCTATCTGCCGGGCAAGACCATCATTCATGACCTGTGCCTGAAGGCGGGGGCCGGACAGACCATCGCCATTGTGGGAGCCACCGGCGCGGGCAAGACCACGATCATCAATCTGCTGATGCGCTTTTATGATGTGGACGACGGCGCCATCTATGTGGACGGAAACGAAATCCGGCAGGTGAAGCGCAACAGTCTGCGCAGAAGCTATGCCATGGTGCTGCAGGATACCTGGGTGTTCAGGGGAACGATTTACGATAATATCGCCTACGGCAAGGAGAACGCTACCATGGACGAGGTGGTGGCGGCGGCGAAGGCGGCCAGAATCCACAATTATATCATGAGTCTTCCCAGAGGCTACAAGACGGTCATCAGTGAGGACGGCGGAAATATCAGCAAGGGGCAGAAACAGCTGTTGACGATTGCCAGAGCCATGCTGTATGATACCAGTATGCTGATTCTGGACGAGGCCACCAGCAACGTGGATACCAACACGGAGCGGGAGGTGCAGAAGGCCATGCGCAATCTGATGAAGGGGAAGACCTGCTTTGTCATCGCGCACCGGCTGTCTACCATTCAGAACGCGGATGATATTCTGGTGCTGGATCACGGGGATGTGATGGAGCAGGGAACCCATGAGGAGCTGATGGGGAAGAAGGGACTGTATTATAAATTATATGCCAGCCAGTTTGAGTAAAATGGCTATCTGCGAAAGGGACGCGTGAAAATGAAATATCTGTTTAGCAAGGTTGACATAACTGTGAGTGATGTTTTCTGAAATTTTATAAGTGAATTTTCCTTGACATTTCCACTGGGAACATACATATATAATACGAGGAGAAAATAGCATGGGAAAGTTTGAAATCAGAGAAAAGCATTTTTACCTGAACGGCGAGCCCTTTCAGATTATTTCCGGGGCGATTCATTATTTTCGGGTGGTGCCTCAGTACTGGCGGGACAGGCTGGAGAAGCTGAAGGCCATGGGCTGCAATACGGTGGAGACTTATGTGGCCTGGAATGTGCACGAGCCGAAGAAGGGACAGTTTGTCTTTTCGGGGATGGCGGATGTGGCGGCCTTTGTGGGGCTGGCTCAGGAGCTGGGCCTGTATGTGATTCTGAGGCCGTCGCCCTATATCTGCGCGGAGTGGGAATTTGGCGGTCTGCCGGCCTGGCTTCTGGCGGAGGAGGGTATAAAGCTGCGGGTAAGCTATGAGCCCTTCCTATGGCATGTACTGGAGTATTATGAGGTACTTCTTCCTATATTAAAGCCTCTGCAGATCACTCAGGGAGGCCCGGTGATTCTGATGCAGGTGGAGAATGAGTACGGCTCCTATTCCAATGACAGAGACTATGTGAAGGCGCTGGCGGACATGCTGCGCAAGGGCGGCATCGATGTGCCTCTGGTCTCCTCCGACGGCGGTGGGGAAGAGTATCTGAACGGCAGCAGAATGGAAAATATTTATCCCACGGCGAATTTTGGGTCTCACGCCGGGGAGCGTTTTCGCGCTCTGGCAAAATATACAGAGGGAGGCCCGCTGATGTGCATGGAGTTCTGGGACGGCTGGTTTGACTACTGGGGAAACGGCGGTCATGAGACGGGAGATCCGGAGGTGGGCGCGCAAACGCTGGATGAGCTGCTTTCCATGGGAAATCTCAGCTTTTATATGTTTCACGGCGGCACCAATTTCGGCTTCATGAACGGTTCCAATTATTATAATCGGCTGACGCCGGACGTAACCTCCTACGATTATGGCGCGCCTCTGTCGGAGGATGGGCAGATCACGGAGAAATACCGCCGCTTTCAGGAAATTATCGGCAGATACGCCCCTGTTCCTCAGGTGAATTTTTCCACGGAAATCAGGCGAAAAAGCTATGGGAAGCTTATTGTGAGGGGCAGAGTCGGCCTGTTTGAGGCGCTGCCGGATATCAGTGAGCCGGTGGAATGTACTTATACCAGAAGCATGGAGCAGCTGGGCCAGAATTACGGTTATATATTGTATCATACCTCCCTGGACACGGAGCCGGAGCTGAAAAGTCTGCGCCTGTGGGGCGCCAATGACCGGGCGCAGGTTTTTGTGGATCAGAGGAAGGCACTGACTCTCTATGATCGGGAGCTGCTGGAGGAGCATGAGGTCAATGTGCCCATGGAGCAGGGCTCATCCATGGATATTCTGGTGGAAAATATGGGCCGGGTCAATTATGGCCCCTGTCTGGAAAAGCAGCGCAAGGGCATCGACCAGGGCGTGCAGGTGAATTTTCATATGCACAGCGGCTGGACGCATTACTGCCTGCCTCTGGATCATCTGGAAAAACTGGATTTCACAAAGGGCTACGCGGAGGGCGAGCCGGCTTTCTATGAATTTTCATTCCCAGTGGAGGAGCCCGGCGATACCTTTCTGGACTTCAGCGGCTGGGGCAAGGGCTGTGCCTTCCTGAATGGCTTCAACCTGGGG
>JAJQID010000167.1 GCA_021199405.1 Lachnospiraceae bacterium | reverse complement strand
GCCTCCAGAGACGATGAGAAAACCATGGAGCGTCTGAATATTCTGAATCAGTCCAATGACGGCTTTTTTATCGCCAATGAAGATCTGCGGCTACGGGGACCGGGAGATCTGTTCGGCTTGCAGCAGAGCGGCGACCTTCCCTTTGAGCTGGCGGATATTTATCAGGATGCGTCGGTGTTAAAGCGCTGTTCTGAGCTGGCAGATCGGCTGGTCAGGGAAGACCCGCTTCTCATCCGGGAGGAGCACAGGAGCCTGGCCGCTTATTTTTCCTCCGGCGCCTGGAACCGCCTTGACTTTAGAACCATTTAGTTTTATGATAGTGAACGACAAAAATTTGTCATTTACTATAAGGCCTGGTGCCGGAAACAGTGCGCCATAGGGGTGCGTGTTCCGGCTGATTCTGATTAGGGAAAATTTGTGTATCATCAGAAAATTATGAGGTAAAATATGTCAAAAACAGCGATCGTTTGTGATTCCAATACGGCTATCACACAGGCACAGGCGAAGGAAATGGGCATTTATGTATTGCCTTATCCGTTTCACATCGAGGGAGAGACTTATTATGAGGATATTTCACTGACTACAGACCAGTTTTACCAGAAGCTGAACGATAAAATCGACGTGGCAACCAGCCAGCCTTCTCCCGAGTCTGTGACTGAGCTCTGGGACAAAGCGCTCCAGGATCATGAGGAGCTGGTCTATATTCCCATGAGCAGCGGCCTTTCCGGGTCCTGTTCCAGCGCCTATGGTTATTCTCAGGAACCGAGGTACGAGGGACGGGTCTATGTAATTGATAATTAGCGGATTTCCGTTACCCAGAGACAGTCCGTGCTTGACGCCATGATGCTGGCGGATATGGGGAAAAGCGCGAAAGAGATTCATGATATTCTGACGGCGGATAAATTTAATTCCAGCATTTACATCATGCTGGATACCTTATATTATCTGAAAAAAGGCGGGCGTATCACTCCGGCAGTGGCGGCTTTGGGCACGTTGCTTCGTTTAAAGCCGGTATTACAGATTCAGGGGGAAAAGCTGGATACCTATGCCAAGGCCCGCACAGCCAAGCAGGGCAAGGAGATTATGATCGATGCGGTGAAGAGGGATATTGAGAACCGTTTCGGCGGACTTGACAATCCGGGAGGCGTATTTCTTTCCATTGCTCATACTCATAATCTGGAGGCGGCCATGGAATTTAAGGCAGAGGTGGAGGCGCTCTTCCCGCAGTTTGGAGAAGTGCATGTGGACGAGCTGTCCCTGGTGATTGCCTGTCATCTGGGACCGGGGGCGCTGGCGCTGACGGCGACGAAGAAATTACCTTATTATAAATGATACAGGGGATTGCGGGACAATCCGCATGATCATCAATAATGCATTGAGGGAGATTCATGGCAAAAAAGGAAACCTATGGTGCCGAAAATATTACAGTTTTAGAGGGTCTGGAGGCAGTCAGACGCCGCCCGGGCATGTACATTGGCAGCGTATCCTCCAAGGGCTTAAACCATCTGGTTCACGAAATCGTGGACAATTCTGTGGATGAGCATCTGGCGGGGTACTGCGATCATATCACGGTAGTGCTGGAGCGGGACGGCTCCTGCACGGTGACGGACAATGGGCGGGGGATTCCCGTGGGCATGCATGAGAAGGGCATGAGCGCGGAGCGTCTGGTTTTTACCACTCTGCACGCGGGCGGCAAGTTTGATAATACCGCTTATAAGACCAGCGGCGGTCTTCACGGTGTGGGTTCCTCTGTGGTCAACGCTCTTTCGGAGAGAATGACAGTCACTGTCAGGGTGAACGGCGGAATATACAGAGATACCTATGAGAGAGGAATCCCCACCACGGAGCTGGTGGACGGGCTGCTTCCCTGCCTGGGAAAGACAAAGGAAACCGGGACCAGCATCAATTTCCTGCCGGATGGAGAGATCTTTGATACTACCCGTTTCAGGGAGGATGAGATCAAGAGCAGGCTCCACGAGACGGCGTATCTCAATCCGGCCCTGACCATAGCGTTTCAGGATCTGCGGGGGGAGACACCGCAGACAGAGACCTTCCATGAACCGGAGGGCATTGCAGGCTTTATCCGGGATATGAATCAGTCCTCCGAGCCCATCCATGAGGTAGTGTATTTT
Organism: Lachnospiraceae bacterium; assembly: GCA_021199405.1. Taxonomy (GTDB): domain Bacteria; phylum Bacillota; class Clostridia; order Lachnospirales; family Lachnospiraceae; genus RGIG6307. Next base: position 1,946 of record JAJQID010000167.1, on the reverse strand, counting down.
AAGGGCGAGAGCGAGGGTATTACCTGTGAGGTGGCGTTCCAGTACGTCAATGAGTTCCATGAAAATGTGCTGGGCTTTTGTAATAATATTTACAATTCCGAGGGCGGCACCCATCTGACCGGGTTTAAGACCCAGTTTACCACCATTATCAACAGCTATGCCCGTCAGCTGAATATTTTAAAGGAGAAGGACGCCAATTTTACCGGTGCTGACGTCAGAAACGGGATGACTGCTGTCATTTCCATCAAGCATCCGGATCCCCGCTTTGAGGGTCAGACCAAGACCAAGCTGGACAATCAGGACGCAGCCAGGGCAGTAGCCAAGATCACCGGTGAGGAGCTGCCCCGCTTTTTTGACCGCAATCTGGAAACCCTAAAGAACGTGATTTCCTGCGCGGAGAAGGCGGCGAAGATTCGCAAAAGCGAGGAGCGGGCTAAGACCAATCTGCTGACCAAACAGAAATTTTCCTTTGATTCCAATGGAAAGCTTGCCAACTGTGAGAGTAAGGACGCCTCCAAATGTGAGATTTTTATTGTGGAGGGCGATTCCGCCGGCGGCAGTGCCAAGATGGCCAGAAACCGTATGTATCAGGCCATTCTTCCCATCCGCGGCAAGATATTAAATGTAGAAAAGGCTTCCATCGACAAGGTCCTGGCCAACGCGGAGATCAAGACCATGATCAACGCCTTTGGCTGCGGCTTTTCTGAAGGCTACGGCAATGATTTCGACATTACAAAGCTTCGCTATGACAAGATTGTGATTATGACGGATGCGGACGTGGACGGAGCCCACATCGCGACCCTGCTCCTGACTTTATTTTACCGGTTTATGCCGGAGCTGATCTACGAGGGGCACGTATATATCGCCACGCCGCCGCTGTACAAGGCCATTCCTTCCAAAGGGGAGGAGGAGTACCTTTATGATGACAAAGCTTTAGAGCGGTATCGCAAAAGGCACAAAGGCCCCTTCACCCTGCAGCGCTATAAAGGTCTTGGTGAAATGGACGCCAACCAGCTCTGGGAGACCACTCTGGACCCGGAACGCCGGGTGATGAAAAAAGTAGAGATTGAGGACGGCCGCCGGGCCAGCATGGTGACCGAGGTGCTGATGGGCACCGACGTGCCGCCGAGGAAAGCTTTTATCTACGAGCACGCCACAGATGCGGAGCTGGATATTTAATATTCTGCTGAAAAGCAGGAACCAAACAACAGCTACATCAGCAAATTCCAAACGGAGTCAGAAACAAAATGGAAGAACGAATCCTGAAATCAGAATATTCGGAGGTAATGCAGAAATCCTTCATTGATTATGCCATGAGCGTTATCATCGCCCGTGCCCTGCCTGATGTACGCGACGGCCTGAAGCCTGTGCAGAGGCGCACTCTCTACGACATGTACGAGCTGGGTATCCGCTATGACAGGCCCTACCGTAAATGCGCCCGAATTGTGGGCGATACCATGGGCAAATACCATCCCCACGGCGACGGCTCCATCTATGACGCGCTGGTGGTGATGGCTCAGGATTTCAAGCGTGGTCTGCCTCTGGTGGACGGCCATGGTAATTTTGGCACCATCGAAGGGGACGGAGCCGCGGCCATGCGTTACACGGAGGCCAGGCTGGAGCGGATTGCTCAGGACGGGCTTTTAGCGGATCTGGACAAGGACGTGGTGGATTTTGTGCCCAACTTTGACGAGACAGAGAAGGAACCTTCCATTTTGCCCGCCAGATTTCCCAATCTGCTGATCAACGGCTCCGAGGGCATCGCGGTGGGAATGTCTACCAGCGTTCCCCCTCATAATTTTGCGGAGGTGGCGGACGCCACAAAGGCTTACTTAAATAATCCTGACCTCACGGTGCAGGAGCTGAGGCGCTATATTCCCGGCCCGGATGTTCCCACCGGCGGCATCATCTGCCCCTTCCACCTGACCATCGCCCTGGCGGAGAAC
>JAJQID010000151.1 GCA_021199405.1 Lachnospiraceae bacterium | reverse complement strand
GGCTGCGCTGGATGGAGAAGGTCATTTTCAGGGCTTTCGGCACATCCAGAGTCTTCATATCCGTGTCGCCCATGAGGTGCCGGGAATTTCGGAAGGATTGCTGGCGGAGTTGTATGAGGATGGCCGCTTTTTCAACACTTTGATTCTGGCGCCGCCGGGGATGGGAAAGACTACCATGCTGCGGGATCTGGTGAGAAATATTTCCGATGGAAATCAATGGGGGCCGGGACAGCAGGTCTGTCTGATCGATGAAAGAGAGGAAATCGCCGCTCTGTGTCAGGGTGTGGCAAGTCTCAGGGTGGGCAGCCGCACAGATGTGATTGCGGGTTGTGAGCGGGAGCGGGCCATGGAGATGGCACTCAGAAGCCTGGGGCCGGAGGTGGTGGCGGTGGATGAAATTTATGGGGAGAAGGACTTGCAGGCGTTGAAACGGCTGTGTGGCTGCGGTGTCAGTCTGTTGGCCACCCATCACTGCGACAGCTTCGGAACGCTTGCGGGGAAGCCCTTTGGAAGAGAACTTTGTAAAGCAAAAATATTTGAACGGTTCCTGGTATTACATAGAAGAGACGGCTTTTATCGTGTGGCGGGACTGTGGGATCAGGAGGGTGTCAGGCTTTCATAAATGATTTTTCTGAAAATATTGCTGGCTGTCTGGATTTTGACGGCCTGTGCGGGTCTTGCCTACAGTCTTGTGACGGAGCGGAGCAGAAGGCTTTCCTGTTTGAAGGATATGGCAGAGGGACTTTTGAGAATCAGCTTCTATATCAGTCAGTGGCAGCTCCCTATGGAGGAGATTTTCCGGACCATGGGAAGAGAGAAGTCTCAGGCTTTGGCGAATTTTTACTGCCGGATGGCGGAGGAGCTTCAAAGCCGTCAGGCTTCGGATATGGGGGAGCTCTGGCGGGAAGAAAGTGGAAAATATCTGAAGGAATATCACCTTCCGCAGCGGGCGGAGGAGCTTTGGAGCGGGAGCTTTCTGGATATGGCGGCTCTTCCAGCGGAGGAGGAAAGGCGGCTTGCCCTGCGCTCAGAACAGATGAACAAAATATGCGGGGAGATGGAGGAAAAATACCGGCAGGAGAGGCGGCCAATTCTGGTGCTGGGAGTATGCGCGGGAGCTTTTTTCTGTCTGATGATGTGGTAGGAGGGGGAGATGGAGATCAGTCTGATTTTTCGGATTGCAGCGGTGGGGATACTGGTGTCGGTGCTTTCCCAGGTTCTGAAGCACAGCGGGAGGGATGAGCATGCGTTTTTGCTGAGTCTGGCGGCGTTAGTGCTGGTGCTGGGGTGGATTGTGCCGTATATTTATGACCTTTTTGAGACGATTCAGACGCTTTTTGAATTCTGAGTAGTTCCGGGCCTAGGGCAATTTTCAAAAAGCGGTAAGGGGAATGGTGATTCTGTGGATATAGTAAAGATCATAGCTTTTGCTTTTTGCGGACTGATTGCGGTGATTTTATTAAAGTCAGTGAAGTCGGAGTACGGCCTGTGGGTGGGGGTGGCGCTGGCCTGTATTCTGGCGGTGTATGTGCTGGGATATCTGGCGCAGATTCTTTCACAGGTGGAGGATGTGTGGACAAGGCTGGCCGGCAGCACGCAGCTTCTGAGCATCCTGATCCGTGTGATCGGCATTTCTTATCTGTGCGAAATTACGGCGGCGCTGTGCCGGGAGAATGGCTGTCAGGCGCTGGCAGGGCAGGTGGTGCTGGCGGGAAAGCTGGGGATTCTTTTTACAGGCTTTCCGGTGCTTATGGAACTGATTTATTTTATTATGGATCTGGGAGAATGACAGATTGGGCCTATGCGGCGGATGAGGAATGGCTGCTGGCAGAACCGAAAGGATCACGGGGAAAAAGGATGACCGAAACGCAATTGTATGAGACGGTGGAGCAGTGGTTTTCGGGTTTTCAGATCGACACGGAGGCGCTGATTGCCGCTCTTTGGGAGGGAGATTTTTTTGAAGCGTTTCAGCTTCTGGGGACGGCTGCTCTGGGACTGCTCGGCAATCCGGTGACATTGGTCCGTTCTGTGCTTTTTTCCTTTCTGTTGCTGGGAATTGGCGGTGCGGTGCTTAAGATTCTGGATGAGACCATGAGGGATGGGCATGTGAAACTGATCGGCGGCTGGATCATACGGCTGATGACGGCGGCACAGCTTTTGACCCTGTTTTACGAGGCCATGTCCATGTGCCGGGAGTTATTGAATACCATTGTGACCTTCGGAAATTTTTTTGTGCCGGTGTTTTCCGTGACTCTTGCCACTGTGTCCGGGACAGGCACCAGCGCCGGGTATATTGCGCTGCTGTCGCTGATTATTTATATCACGGAAAGGGTGCTGCTCAAGCTTTTACTGCCGCTTGTGGAGGTCCATTTTCTGTTGGTGATCATGGCAGGGTTCTGGCAGAAGGAGCGGCTGGAGAGAATATTGAAGCTGCTGGAGAAGGTTTTGAGCCTTGTGTGTAAAGGAATTCTGGGGGCAGTCACCGGTATGGGATTTTTGCAGTCACTGCTTCTGCCATATGCGGACGCGCTGAAAATCGGGGCGGTGCAGAAGGCAGCGGAGATGATACCGGGGGTGGGCGCAATTTCCGGTACGGCCTGGGACTTTATTACCGGCTCGGCGGTTCTTCTGAAAAATACGATCGGGGTGCTGGGAGTGCTGGCGCTGGCACTGACGGCCGCCTGGCCGCTTTTCAGACTTCTGGTTTTGCAGCTGGCGCTGAAGCTGTCGGCGGCGCTGATGGGTCTGATGGGGGCAGGGGAGCTTTGCTTCAGTGTGGATCAGGGCGGTGTGTCTGTGGAATATCTGCTGAAGTTGGCGGGACTGGCGGTGGTTCTGTTTCTGGTGTGGGTGGTGTTGGCGGTGTGTACGACGAATCAGAGGATGATGTTCTGAGGGGAAGGAATTGCAAAAGGGTCGTGTGAAGCCGGATAAACTGTTTCGCAAAGAGCAGGAAGGGAATAACTGTTAGGATTTCTAGTGGTGAAAAATCAGTGTTCATGAGGAAGTAAGATGATTTCAGGTATAAAAACGGCAGTGATTCTTGTGCTTATCATTGATTTTATTCAGATGCTGGGTGGTGGTAAGGAGTACGGGCATTTTATTAAGCTGGTGACGGGGCTGCTGGTTGCCTGCAGTCTGTGTGGGGGTATTTTGCAGATGACCGGGAGCATCACGGAGGATACCTGGCTTACCTGGCTGGCGGGGGAGGGGAGCGGTCTGGAGGATGTATGGAAGACTTCGGAGAAAACGGTTTCAGAAAATGCAGAGCTGTTGGAGGAAAATGAGGAAGGAGGAACCGAGGAAGGAAAAACGACGGATGGGGAGGAGAGTAGCGGGAAAATGATTGGAATTGTGGAGATCGAGATACCGAAAGTGGAGGACATTCCCAAAATTGAGGTGAAAAATATACAGATTGGAGATTAAATTTGGAAAAAGTAACTGGAATATCAGTAAGAAGATGAAAACAAAATCGGGAGGGAAAAGTGGAGAAGCTGGAGCGGATCAGAAAAATGGTAAGGGAAAAATTATCAGGCCTGTTTTCTACAGATCGGCCCATGACCGCAAAGGAAAAATGGCTGATTTTTCTGCTGGGCGGGATGCTGCTGGCACTGGTGCTCTGGCCTCAGTCGAAGACGGGAAGCAGCGGAACGCAGATAACCCGGAGTGCGTCCGGTGGGACGGAGGAAGGAAGTACAGTGTTTGGCGGAGCGGATTTTGGGAGCGAGGCTGGTGAAAAGCAGGGTGATACAGAAACCGGGAGTGTATCAGACGGAGAAGAAAGCGGCAGTACAGCCTTTGGAAGTGATTTTGATTTCACAGGCAGCGGACAGGACTATGCGGACTATCTGTCGCAGCGGCTGACAGCTTATCTTTCCCAGATGGAGGGGGCGGGGGAAGTAACAGCCTGGGTTACCTTAGAATCCGGGGAGCAGACAGTCCTTTATGAGGAAGAGACCTCTCAGACCAGCACTCTTTCAGAAGCGGATTCCCAGGGCGGCACGAGAGAGGAAAACACGGAGAATGTGACCCGGACAGTGGTTTTCGGGGCGGATGGGAATCCCTATGTAGTGCAGACC
>JAJQID010000206.1 GCA_021199405.1 Lachnospiraceae bacterium | reverse complement strand
GAGATACAGTCTGCGCTGTTTGCGGAGAGACAGTAGCTGCCGGTGAAGCAATTGCTGCCACCGGCCACACCACAGAGGTCCGGAATGCGAAGGCTGCTACCTGCACGGAGGATGGCTACACCGGAGATACAATTTGCACCGTTTGCGGAGAGACAGTAGCTGCCGGTGAAGCAATTGCCGCTACCGGCCACACCACCGGGATTCAGAACGCGAAAGCTGCCACCTGCGCGGAGGATGGCTATACCGGGGATACGGTCTGCACAGTCTGCGGAGAGATAGTAGCTGCCGGTGAAGCAATTGCCGCTACCGGCCACACCACCGAGATCCAGAATGCGAAGGCCGCTACCTGCACCGAGGACGGCTATACGGGAGATACGGTTTGTACTGTCTGCGGTGAGACCATCACTGCAGGCGAAGCAATTGCCGCTACTGGTCACAGCTACAGAGCCACTGAGGTGGTCGCACCCACTTATGCAGCGCAGGGGTACACGGTTTACACCTGTTCTGATTGCGGCAGCAGTTACCGGGCAGATTACACGGCCATCCTGGTGGTGGAGGGAACAGACACTGTCGTTGACACGCGGCAGCTGATTCAGAGTCTGACCATCGTGCCGGAAGAACTGGCACAGCTTTATACCAGCGTGGAAGCTCTTCAGACGGAGCTGATCAACCGGGTTACAGTGGGGGAAGGCTATATAAAGGAAAACACCGCTGTCTATGATGTAACTATGCAGTACCTGAGCAACGGCGCATGGGTGAATGCCACAGAGGGAGATTTCCCATTGACGGGTATCACTGTGACGCTGCCTTATCCAGAAGGAACGGACAGCAGTTATGACTTTGTTGTGGTACATATGTTCAGTGTCACATCTGAACGGCTGGGGATCAAAGCCGGTGATACTGAATCTCCCGCAGTCACGAAAACGGAGGATGGTCTGGTGGTCACCCTCAATGGCCTGTCTCCTGTAGCTGTTTCGTGGACCAGGTCGGCCGTTACCACCACCGGGACGGGGAATGAGACCTCACCGGATACCGGCGACAACAGTCGGCTTGCTCTGTGGATCGGCCTGATGTGCATCGGCGGTCTGGGCATTGCCATTGCCGCCGTGACCTGCTCTCGCAGGAGAAGAAACAACAAATAAACAGATACCATGGGGTAGAGGAAGATAATGCATTGATGAAGCATCCTGATGGGTAAGTGCTGTATCGGTTCAGGTCGAATAAACGACATAAAGCCGTCTATTATAGATCAGTGAGAGCAAGTGAAAAAGAAACACATCAAAAAAGAGGGTGATAAACCCTCTTTTTTGATTCAGGGTGTAGCTATAAAGGACCTTACCTTTATCGTTTTCGAAGAGACCCGCTTATTTTTTCACATACCTGCGCGGCCAGCCTCTGTATGCATTCCAGCAGCTTCGTCAGATATCTGTACACCGGCTCCACGGCGATGGCGAACACCACCAGAAGCATAAGACATTCTGTTGACACCCGGCTCACGGCGTAAAGATCAGGCAGATAGAGGCAGCAGAATATAAAACCGGCGATGTTTAAAATCAGGATGCCCCAGTCAGAGAACTTATGGGGATCCGTCACCTGATATAGGATCATGAAGCCAACGATGGCCACCAGATACATGGCTGCGGTGGAGACGCTGGCGGAATCGAGGCCGAAGACCAGGCCGAAGACCGTCAGGAAGCTGACCGCCAGCATATCGGTGACGCCGCCGGGCAGAGCCTGCAGCATTACATTGGAAAGAAAATGTCCCTGAATCCGGCTGTGGTCGGAGCGAAGGGCAAGGAAGAAGCCTGGAATTCCGATGGTCCACATGCCGATCAATGAGATCTGGGAGGCTTCCAGCGGATAGGTGATGGCGGAAGCCAGGGAGAACAGAGACAGCAGGAAGGAAAAGATATTTTTCACCAGGAAAAGAACAGCGGAGCGCTGGATATTGTTGACTACCCGGCGGCCTTCCAGCACCACGGCGGGCATGCATGAAAAATCCGAATCCAGCAGCACCACCTGGGAGGCCTGGGCCGCAGCGTCGCTGCCGGAGGCCATGGCCACGCTGCAGTCCGCGTCCTTTAAGGCCAGCACATCGTTGACGCCGTCGCCGGTCATGGCCACGGTCCGGCCCTGGCGTTTCAGCGCCTGTACAAATTGCCGCTTCTGTTCCGGAGTGACCCGGCCGAAGACCGTGTATTTTTTGATGGCGTAATCAATGTCCTCCTGGGTTTCCAGGGTGGAGGCGTCCACATATTTGTCCGCTCCGATGATCTTCGCCTCTTTGGCGGCCTCGGAAACGGTCAGGGGATTATCTCCGGAAATCACTTTGATCTCCACGCCCTGTTCGGCAAAATAGGAGAAGGTATCCGGCGCGGCCTTGCGGATGGGATTGGAGAGAAGCACAAAGCCCAGCGGAGTGACCGGCCTGGCCAGAGGCTGCCCGGTAATTTCACCGTCATAAGAGCCAAAAACCAGCACCCGGTAACCCCTGGCGGAATAGCCGTCAATTTCCTTTTCATAGTCAGCATAATCTTCGCCCAGCAGTAATTCCGGTGCGCCCAGCACGTAAGCCGCACTTTCGAAGGTAACGGCGCTGTATTTGACCTCTGAAGAAAAAGGCGTCACTTTGACGGGCGTCTGCCCGGTATTTTCCTGAAAATAATCCTTCATGGCGGCCATGGTCTGATTGTCGTTTTTCATGGCGCAGGTGAAATCTCCCACCAGGGAGGAAAGCGGAGGCATGGCATCCGAATCATAGAATCTGGTTGGAATTAACTGCTTTACCTCCATGGAATTCTCCGTGATGGTGCCGGTTTTGTCCACGCAGAGCACGTCTACCCGCGCCAGGGTCTCTATGCTCTTCATATCGTGCAGCAGTACCCGTTTCCTGGCCAGGTTCATGGAGCTGACCGCCAGAGCGATGCTGGCCAGCAGATAAAGCCCTTCCGGAATCATGCCCACCAGGGCAGCTACGGTGGAGGTGATGCTTTTGGCGAAGGTCTCCCCGGTCACTGTGTAGCTTTGTACAAAAAGAGCAATACCGATGGGAATCAGGGCAACCCCAACGATCCACAGAAGATGGTTGAGGGAGCGCATCATCTGGGACTGTTCCCCCTTTTTCATGGCCTTAGCTTCCAGTGTCAGCTGAGAAATGTAGGAGTCCTCACCAACCGCAGTGAGCCGGGCGAAGCATTCGCCGGACACAATAAAGCTGCCGGAGATCAATGAATCTCCGGTTTTTTTCATGACAGATTTAGACTCGCCGGTCAGAAGCGCTTCATTGACCAGCACTTCACCGGATACAACGATCCCGTCCGCGGGAATCTGATTTCCGGCGTGAAAGACCACAATGTCATCCCGGACCAGCTGATCTGAGGGCACAGTGACGTGCTCTCCTTCCCGGACGGCCTCTGTTTTGGGGGCCGCCACTATATTCAGCTCGTCCAGCACCTTTTTGGCCCGCAGTTCCTGAATGATGCCGATAAGGGTGTTAATGACGACCACCACCATAAACGACAGGTTTCTGAACGAACCAACCATGATCAGTAAAATGGCAAGGAACAGAAAAATGAAATTAAAATAGGTACAGAGATTTTTGCGGATGATGGTCCCTGTCGTCTCCTGGCTGTCATCCACCGCGGTGTTGATCCAGCCGCAGGCTTGCCGTTCCTCCACCTGAGCGGAGGTCAGACCGATTTCACAGTCGGCGGATACGATCTCCACCTCTGTTTTAAACGGAGCTTCGTGGATGTGCTTTTTTTTCCTGATGTTAAAGGACATATAAGTTTCTCCTGAATGTGAAAATCCGGGGATAGTGCCCCGGAAAGGCTGCGTCTGCATCTGCTGAATGTGCCGTTGAGCGGTCAGTTGCCAAACCTGATGTATTCTAAGAGAATTATAACGCATATTTCCTGTTTTATATTTTAAGATTCTATAAATATTGTGAATATTTTCCTAAAAAGTTACTATTCGTTAAGTTCACGGCCTCTTTCTTCTGTATGGGCAATCCCGCCCCTTATGGGGTTTAGATTGCTTATGTAAGCTTCCTGTATAATACAAGGTAAAGAGGGAGTTGACTAAAAAAGATACCTCT
>JAJQID010000268.1 GCA_021199405.1 Lachnospiraceae bacterium | reverse complement strand
CCAGATCAGCCCTGTACTGAGCATTTCCCCTGCTGCCGGCTGCCTCCAGAAACTGTTCAGCCATCTCGCTGAGATCATACTCCTCTTTCTGCCGCAAAAGCCGCAGCTTTTCTCCAAACCACCTGCGCCACACAATTTTTTTGTGTCCAGCTCCCACCACGTTATCCCCGTGGATCCTGTGGGTAATTCCAGGCGATGGATCATAGGAAATCTCACCGCAGCAGGCTGCCAGCGCCAGCACCAGACTGTCGTGCATCATGCAGCTGTCCAGCTTTACCCTTTTCAGCACGTTCATCAGGCTTTCATTGAAGCCCATGGTACACCCGGGAATCTCGTTGTAAAAGATGATCCGCAGCGGGGTGAACCTGGGCTTTTCCCTCAAAGCCCGTTCCTGCGTAACTGTTAAGTCCATATCGGATATTCTATAGTTGGAGCAAACTGCCCCGGGAGCATCCCCCATGCTGCTCATCTGCGCAACCTGGCTGCTGATCTTATCCCTGTCCCAGACATCATCCTGATCCGCAAAGAAATAATAGCGGGCGGCAGGCGCCTCCTGTATCAGCTTCAGAAAGCTTTTCTGGACGCCAAGGTTATCCCCCTCCAGAATGCGGACAGATCGATTGGCCGGAAAGGCCATTTCCTTTAAAATCCCCACCGAGCAGTCAATAGATCCATCATCCCGCACCAGGATTTCTATCTTCCCGGTATAATCCTGATTCAAAATAGAACTGATCTGCTCCTCCAGATATTGCTGCCCGTTATAGACAGACATCAATACCACCACGTCTTTTTCTTCTGACCTGTAATCCGTCATTTCATTATTACCAGCTTCAGCCATTGAAACATCAGGCATATATCCCTTTTCCCCGGATTGAACTCTCTGTATTCTCTCAGATAATAAGCGAAGCTCTGATTATGAATCCGGCGGATCTGTCTTTTCTGAAGGGTCGTGCGAACCGTCCTTGAATGGTTATGGATCACACTAGTGTCCGTACAGCAGGCACACACATAACCCTTTTTTGCCAGCCTCTCCGCCAGGATTGGCTCCTCCACGTAGAGGAAGGTATGTTCATCCAGATACTCCACCTGGCACAGCTTCCTCAGGTCTACCATCATACAGCACCCCTGTGGACGATAGATATAACCATACCCGCCCAGATCCTGCAACTGTCTGCCCTTCTCCCGGTAGCGCCCCATTCCCAGTGTCAGATCAAAAAAGGAAGGTCTCACAGCGTCCCTGTTATAAAGATACCCATCCGGAGAATAAATATCCGGATTGGCAACGGCAACCCTTTCATCCCGACGAAAAATCTGCCTGAGCTTTGTCAGCGTATCCTCATCTGTAAACAGGATATCGTTATTTAAAATCAGAGCGTAGGAATATCCTTTTTCCCCGGCAGCCTTCAGGCCAATATTGTTTCCCGCCGCGTAGCCGCGGTTTTCATCAGCCTCCAGAAAGGTATAGCCCTTTTCCAAAGCTTTGCTGCTCAGCCTTTCGGAAGACTCTCCCGGCGAATGATTATCGACCACAATCACATTCTGGTAGGGAACCGACAGCTTTTGATGAATCTGTTCGATTTCCTCCAGAGTATCCTCCCAGGTCTTATAATTCAATATAATGACTGCTGTATCACTCATTTGCTCTGTTGATCTTTCCATATTTCCGTATCAATCTGAATATCTTCAGATCATCAATGAAATATCTTCTGAACATCCTTTTCGGCTCCTGGCAAAGGCGAAACAGCCACTCCAGTCCCCATCTGCCCATCCAGGCCGGTGCTCTCTTCTTAGCTCCTGCCAGAAAATCCACTGTGGCCCCGGCACAGACAGAAACTGTGGCATCATATTTTCTGTAATTCTCATAAATCCACTTTTCCTGCTTGGGACAGCCAAAGCAGGCGATCAGTATATCCGGCCTTGCGGCGGAAATCATTTCATTGATGAGCTCCTGCTCAACAGGATCTGTCTCAAAGCCCATCGGAGGAGAATACGTGCCCGTGATTTTCAAATCAGGCAGCCGCTCCTCCAGTTTCTCCTTTGCGTTCCGGGTGACATCCTCCTGTCCCCCAATGATAAAAATCCTCTGTCCTCTTGCTGCCGCCTCCTCGCACAGTCTGGGAACCATGTCCGAGCCGGCAATTCTGGTCTGAACGGGCCGCTTATGCCATCGGGAGATCCACACCAGAGGCTGTCCATCCACCAGCACCAGATCCGCCTCATCCACAATTCTCTGCAGATAGGGATCCTCCTCGATCCTGATGATTACATCCACGTTGACCTCAACCACATAAGACTTCTGTCCGGTTTCTATCAGATATTCTATACATTCCAGGGTTTCAGTCATTGTCAGATTATTGACCCGGGTATTTAATAACGGTTGTTTATCAAACAATCTGTGATCCATTCAGTATACTCCAAGGTAATTTTACCTGTATATGCACAGCTTTCATAAAGCTTCATTTTTTACATCATCAGACATATATGCTTCCGGCGCACAATAAAGCAATTGCGTTCCGCAATTTTCAAAAGAAAAAGGAACCCTCATCAGATCCTTCATCGCATTTCTGACCTTATCCTGTCTCTCCGGCTGGACATAAAGCAACAGGAAGCCTCCTCCGCCCGCGCCCAGCAGCTTGCCGCCCAGAGCACCGGCTTTCATTCCCCGGTCATAGTATGCGTCAATATTGTCTGTGGATACCTTTCCTCCCGCCAGCTTCTTCAATCTCCAGGCGTTGTCCAACAGTCGGCCAAAATCATCCAGATCCCTGCTCTCGTCCACGAGAATGCGCTCCGCCTCATCCACAAGCAAGCCCATCTCTCTCAGCTGTGCTCTCTTGTCAGGAGTGGACAATCTGATCGATTTATGTATATCTGATGAGGATCTGGTAAAGCCCGTAAAAAACATCATCAGATTTCTGTTCAGCTTCTCTTTTCTCTCAGGAGAAACAGCTACCGGTAAAACCTGATAGCCCTCCGGGCCAAAATTAATCCGGTTAAAGCCTCCATAGGAGACTGCTATCTGATCCTGCCATCCCCCGGCTTCATTGCAAAGGACCCTCTCCAGATAGATGGCATCGTCCGCCAGCTTCTTTTTGTCCGCCTTTATACCCTTTAATACGTAAAAAGCGTTCAGCATGCCCACAGCAAAGGAGCTGCTGGTGCCCAGACCTGAACGGGCGGGAAGATCCGCCTCATAGGTGAGCCTGATGTCCCTCACATTCAGCAGCTTCATGGCGTTGCGAACAGCGGGATGCTCAATATCATCAATACTGGTCACTCTTTCTATTTTGGAATAGGCCAGCTCCGTACTGTAATCAAAAAATCCCGGCAAACGTCTTACAGTGACATAACAATATTTATTAAAGGTTGTAGACAGTACCGCTCCTCCGTACTCGCGAAAATAGCTTTCAATATCAGTCCCGCCTCCAAAAAAAGACATACGGAACGGTGTTTTCGTTATGATCACGCTCAGTCTCCCTGCTCATCCTTGATCCGTCCTGCTTCACCGCACTCCGATGTCTTCTGGCCAAACCTGCAGGGCGTCCGGCACAATACGCCTGACGCTGCTCTTTCATCAGCTTTTGTATTCTCTCATCCGGATGTTCCATTTTGTATCAGGTAAAGCAACAACTCATGTTAGGATACCACCATAACCGCAATATTGCAAGCAATTTATCGAGAAATGATCGTCTCCGCGGGGAGCATCTCTGATCGTAATGCATGAAGAGCACTCTCAAAAATTCTACATCGACCCTTCCTTCTTTAACACACTCAGAACCGTCTTAAAAAGAATCTTAATATCCAGGCCAATGGACCAGCTCCGAATATAATCCGTATCCAGTCGGACCACCTCTTCAAAATCTGTGATATTGCTGCGGCCGCTGACCTGCCACATGCCTGTAATGCCGGGCTTTGTGGCCATGCGGGCGCGGTGGTGGAGATCATACTTCTCCCACTCATCTAATGTGGGCGGACGGGTGCCGACAAGAGACATGTCCCCCTTCAGCACGTTAAAAAACTGAGGAAATTCGTCCAGAGATGTCCGGCGGATAAAATCGCCAAGTCCTGTCTTATATGTACCATCCGACAGTATTTCATTTCCGATGATCCTGGGAT
>JAJQID010000082.1 GCA_021199405.1 Lachnospiraceae bacterium | reverse complement strand
GACCTCAGGAGCGTACATATCGTATCCGTACGGGAACTGTGTCTCCGGGCGATCCATATTTAAAAAGGATTTGGGATGGCCTTCCACTACAGCTTTGGCTTCCTGCCGGTTGTATACATCGTATGGAAGAGCCGCAATTTGATCCGCCAGACCGTTTGCAGGGCGAATAGCTCTGAAGCTTTTGATGATTGCCATATTCTTACTCCTTGTTCCTGATCAGTGCGTGAATCTCCTGCAGAGATTTCACCTCGCTGCTGCCGTGCTGACTGACGTAGTTAATTCCCTTCGCGGCAGCTCTGGCTCCGGCAATGGTGGTGATGTAAGGTATCTTTGCCTTGATGGCGGCCTTGCGCAGGTAGCTGTCGTCGAAAGCGCTGTCCTTTCCCGCGGGTGAATTGATCATCAGGTCGATCTGTCCGTTGGTGATCATGTCCAGAATGTTGGGGCGGCCCTCATGAAGCTTTTTTACATAAATTGCGTCTACGCCATTTTCACGCAGAAGCTCACAGGTATGCTCGGTAGCATAAACTTTGAACCCGTCCTCCGCAAACAGGCGGCCAATTTCCACTACCTCCGCCTTATCCCTGCGGTTCACGGAAATCAGCACGCTGCCGCTTAAGGGAAGTCTGGTCTGCGTGGCCTCCTGGGCCTTGTAATAAGCCTCGCCGTAATAGGTGGAAAGGCCCAGCACCTCTCCTGTGGAGCGCATCTCCGGTCCCAGAAGAGGGTCCACCTCCGGGAACATGTTAAACGGAAATACCGCTTCCTTTACGCCATAATAAGGAATGTCCTGCTCCTTTAAAGCGGGAACCGGCGACGGGCGGCCGGTTATTTCCGAGGTAATAATATCTGTAGCGATGGGCACCATGCGGATATTGCAGACCTTGGAGACCAGCGGCACGGTGCGGGAGGCCCTGGGATTGGCCTCCAGCACATAAACCACGCCCTTTTCGATGGCATACTGCATATTCATCAGACCGCGGACATGCATCTCCTCCGCGATTCGTTTGGTATAGTCCTTAATGGTACGCAGATTTTCCTCCGAAATATGCACAGAAGGAATAATGCAGGCCGAATCCCCGGAATGGATCCCCGCCAGCTCAATATGCTCCATCACCGCGGGCACAAAGGCGTGGGTGCCGTCGCTGATGGCGTCTGCCTCACACTCCATGGCATGATTTAAGAAACGGTCAATGAGAATGGGTCTGTCCGGTGTCACGCCCACAGCTGCCGCCATATAGGACTTCATGCTCTCATCATCATAGACCACCTCCATGCCCCGGCCGCCCAGCACATAGGAAGGGCGCACCATGACCGGATAGCCGATTCCACTGGCAATCTGCAGGGCTTCGTCAACAGTGGTGGCCATGCCGGACTCCGGCATGGGAATATTTAATTTTTCCATCATGGCACGGAACTGATCCCGGTCCTCCGCCAGATCAATGACCGCCGGGGATGTCCCCAGAATTTTGACACCGTTCCTCTCCAGATCCGCCGCCAGATTTAGGGGAGTCTGACCGCCAAACTGGGCAATGACGCCCACAGGCTGTTCTTTCCGGTAAATACTGAGCACATCCTCCAGCGTCAGCGGCTCGAAATACAGCTTGTCGGAGGTATCGTAATCTGTGGAAACCGTCTCCGGGTTGCAGTTGACGATAATGGTTTCAAATCCAAGCTTCTTCAGTGCCAGAGCAGCATGGACGCAGCAATAGTCAAATTCGATGCCCTGGCCGATGCGGTTGGGGCCGCCGCCAAGAATCATGACCTTTGGCTTATCGGCGCGGACGGGATTTTTGTCCTCTCCATTATAGGTAGAATAATAATAGGCGCTGTCTGAAGTGCCGCTGACATGAACGCCCTCCCAGGTCTCCTCCACGCCAAGAGCCTGGCGTCTCTCCCTCACCTCATCCTCAGAGATTTCCAGAAGCTGACTCAGATATTTATCAGAAAAGCCGTCCTTTTTGGCCTGAATCAGGGCTTCGTCGGCAGGCAGGCTGCCCTTGCACCTGACCAGCGCCTCCTCCTCTTCCACCAGCTCTTTCATCTGTTCAATGAAATATCTCTTGACGTATGTCAGATGATAGATTTCCTCCACGGTCGCACCTTTGCGCAGCGCCTCATACATAATGAAATGCCGGTCGCTGGAGGGAGTCGCCAGCATACGGCAGAGCTCTTCTCTGGATTTCTGATCATAATCTCTGGCATGGCCAAGACCATATCGGCCTGTCTCCAGAGAGCGGACAGCTTTCTGGAAGGCTTCCTTGTAGGTCTTGCCAATGCTCATGACCTCTCCCACAGCGCGCATCTGGGTACCCAGCTTGTCCTCCACTCCCTTAAATTTTTCAAAGGCCCAGCGGGCAAACTTGATGACCACGTAGTCGCCGTCCGGAACATATTTGTCGAGAGTGCCGTACTTGCCGCAGGGAATGTCCTTCAGGGTCAGACCCGCCGCCAGCATGGCGGACACCATGGCAATGGGGAAGCCGGTGGCCTTGCTGGCCAGAGCTGAAGAGCGGGAGGTCCTGGGGTTAATTTCAATCACCACAATGCGGTCACTCACCGGGTCGTGAGCAAACTGCACGTTGGTACCGCCGATGACCTGCACGGATTCCACGATTCGGTAGGCCTGCTCCTGTAAGCGATCCTGCACCTCTCTGGAAATGGTCAGCATGGGAGCCGCGCAGAAGGAATCTCCGGTATGGACGCCCATGGGATCAATATTTTCAATAAAGCAGACAGTGATCATATTGCCGTCCGCGTCTCGCACCACCTCCAGCTCCAGCTCTTCCCAGCCGAGGACTGATTCCTCCACCAGAACCTGGCCCACAAGGCTGGCCTGCAAGCCTCTGGCGCAGACAGTTTTCAGTTCTTCCCTATTATAAACCAGGCCGCCGCCGGCGCCGCCCATGGTGTAAGCCGGGCGCAGCACCACAGGATATCCCAGCCGGTCCGCAATGGCGAGAGCCTCGTCCACGCTGTAGGAGACCTCGCTTCTGGCCATCTCGATACCCAGAGCATTCATGGCGTTCTTGAATTCAATCCGATCCTCCCCCCGCTCGATGGCATCCACCTGGACGCCGATAACCTGGACGCGGTATTTATCAAGGATCCCGGCTTTGGAAAGCTCAGCGCAGAGGTTTAAGCCGGACTGGCCGCCAAGGTTGGGCAGAAGGGCGTCGGGACGCTCTTTTGCAATGATCTGCTCCAGACGCTCCACGTTCAGAGGCTCGATGTAGGTTACGTCAGCCATCTCAGGATCTGTCATGATGGTGGCCGGATTGGAGTTGACTAAGACGATCTCGTATCCCAGCTTTCGCAGGGCCTTGCAGGCCTGGGTGCCGGAGTAGTCGAATTCGCAGGCCTGGCCAATGATAATGGGGCCGGAGCCAATGATGAGGATCTTGTTGATGTCGGTTCTTTTAGGCATGGAGTGCTCCTTTTATCTTTATTTTGCTCATACTTTTCAATCATACAAAATGAACGGTCATTTGGCAAGGAAAATTATCCTTCCTCAGTTGGAACATCATCCGGCACGTCGATGTCGATGCCGAGTTCCCTGGGCAGGAAACGCGGGCAGACATTCTCGCTGGAGACGATGACGGAAGCGGCCAGGCGGGTGCCGATCTCCACGGCTTCCTGCAGGGTTTTGTGATAGGTGAGGCCGATAACCAGGCCGGAGCAGAAGGCGTCGCCCGCGCCGGTGGTGTCCTTGACCTGAACCTTCATGGCGGGGAAGAAGCCTTTATTGCCATCCTGGTCCACGTAAACGCTGCCTTTGCTGCCCATGGTGACAACCATGGACTGGATCTGCGCGTTTTTGACCTGCTCTGCCAGCGCGTCCTCCATCTGCTCCGGCTCTATGTCGCTGTAGTCCTTCGCAAAGAGAATCCCGGCCTCCTGCTGATTGCAGACAAAGCAGTCCAGCTGTTTGATGAAGTCCCTGCGCTTGATGGCAATGCTGATATTGGAAACGATGGCGTAGACTTTTTTGTGATATTTCTCCGCGAGCTCGAATACCTTTTTGACAATTTCCTTGTGGATGTCGATTTCCACCACAATGGAATCGGCGTTCGCAAAGATTTCGTCGCCATGTTTCTCCAGGGTCTTTAAAAGCGGCATCAGAT
>JAJQID010000109.1 GCA_021199405.1 Lachnospiraceae bacterium | reverse complement strand
AAGCAAACAGCGCGCGTATCTGATGCATCTGGCAAGCGATCTTGATCCCATTTTTCAGGTGGGAAAGGCTTCTGTGACCCCGGAGTTTGTGGAGGCTGTCAGCGAGGCGTTCAACAAAAGGGAGCTGATCAAGATCAGCGTTTTAAATAACTGTATGGATGATCCGAAGGAACTGGCCTACACCGTGGCGGGACGAACCCGGTCCCAGGTGGTGCAGGTGATTGGCAAAAAATTTATTCTGTATAAGGAAAATAAGGACAACAAGAAGATCATGCTGCCCCTGTAGATCTGAAATATCAAGGGAGGAAAGCAGATGGCAAAAATCGGTCTGATGGGCGGCACCTTCAATCCCATACACAACGCTCACCTGGCTCTGGCGGACGCCGCCTACCATTATTGCGGGCTGGATCAGGTGTGGTTTATGCCCAGCGGAGTTTCCTATTTAAAGAGCGGGCTTTCCATCCCCAATTCTGAGGTGCGTTCAGCTATGATCAGGCTGGCCATCAAAAATGTACCCTATTTTTCCTTTTGTGATGTTGAGATTCAGCGGGAAGGGAATACCTACACTGCGGACACACTGAAGGAATTGACGGTGCGATATCCGGAACATGAGTTTTATTTTCTCATGGGTGCAGATTCCGCATTTTATTTTTCTCACTGGCATCAGCCGGAGCAGATTACCAGACTCTGCACTTTGGGGATCGTAAATAGAAATCCCATGGAACGGGAGCGGCTGGAGGGGCAGATACAACAGCTGAAAACGCAGTTTCACGCAAAGGTTATATTGATTCCCTTTCAGGATTTTTCCGACATTTCATCCAGCCGGATCAGAGAGCTGACGCAGCGAGAGGAATCGATCACAGACTATGTGCCTTCAGCGGTGGCTGAATATATACTGACAAACCGGCTTTATACAGAAAATTCAGCAGATCAGAGCAAGAGGCGGCAATGTCAGGAAAAAGGAAACGGGGAGACACAAAATGGACTTAAAAAAACTCAGGAAAAAAATGAGAAAAGTACAGGATGAGCCCCGCTATGAACACACCCTCAGCGTTGCTTATACCGCTGCCAATCTGGCTGCCGTTCACGGAGAAGATGTGGACAGGGCTCTGCGGGCGGGAATGCTGCACGACTGTGCCAAGTGCCTGCCGGATCATGATAAGCTGGAGTTGTGTAAAAAATATCACATCAGGATCAGTGATATGGAAAGGAGAAATCCCTCCCTGCTTCACGCTGAGCTTGGAGCCTGTCTGGCAAAGGAGCTCTACGAGGAAACGGACCCGGATGTGCTCAACGCGATCAGCAGTCATACCACCGGCAGACCGGATATGAGTCTTCTGGAAAAGATTATTTTTGTGGCGGACTATATTGAGCCCGGCCGGACAAAGGCGGCTCATCTGCAGGAAATCCGGAAAATGGCATACGATGATATTGACCGGGCTGTGGTTCGGATTCTGCGGGATACGCTGGAATATTTATCAAAAACCAAAACGGATATCCATCCGGGGACACAGAAAACACTGGATTATTACCTGAATCATGAAAAAGTTTCCTGAAGCAGAGGGATAAGCTGCTTAGTCTAAAAAGAGAGAAGGAGAAATTATGGAATCAAAGGAAATCGCGAAACTGGCCATCGAAGCGCTCTCAGACAAAAAAGGAGAGGAAATCCGTGTCATCGACATCAGTGATGTCTCTGTAATTGCGGATTATTTTATCATTGCCAACGGTACCAACCGTAGCCAGGTACAGGCACTCAGCGACAGCGTGCAGGAAAAGCTTGGCAAAGCCGGCATATTTGTAAAACAGGTGGAAGGATATGAAACTGCCAACTGGATCCTGATGGATTTCCGTGATGTAATTGTACATGTATTCGACAGGGAAAACAGGCTTTTTTATGATCTGGAGCGTATCTGGAGAGACGGGAAGATCATGAATGCGGAGGATTTTCAGTAAACCTTTGAACAGAAAAAAGACAGGCTGATATGGAGATATCTCTCCAGAGATTGCCTGTCTTTTTTTTCTTATTTTGCAGCCGCCTGCTGCGCCTTCTAATCCCGGCTTCCCAGATGAGAATAAAAAGAAATGAGATAAATGCCGCAGATCCCCACAATTGCATATATGATCCTTGACAGCCAGTTCATGTCACCAAAGAGGAAGGCGACCAGATCAAACCTGAAAAAGCCGATGAGTCCCCAGTTGACTGCACCGATAACAGCGATGGTAAGGGCGGTTGAGTCAAGTGCTTTATTTCCCATAAAAAATTACCTCCTTTTGTCTTTAATATCTCCGGAAGGTAATTTTTTATACATGCTTTGTGTTTAAGTTATTATTCACTTTTTTAATTGCAAAACCGGAAAACGCCGAAAACCTTTCCCAGAATTCGGCAGTCGTCCACGATAATCGGTTCCATTGTATCGTTCTCCGGCTGCAGGCGAATATGACCATTCTCTTTATAAAAAGTCTTGACGGTAGCGGAATCATCGATCAGTGCTACTACAATATCACCGTTTCTGGCCTCCTGACAGCACTGTACAAAAATCTGATCTCCATGAAAGATACCGGCATTGATCATGGAATCTCCGCGTACCTTTAACGCAAAGGATTCTCCATGAGGAATAAATTCCGCCGGAATCGGAAAGTATCCTTCGATGTTCTGCTCTGCGAAAATGGGAGCTCCGGCGGCCACATTGCCAACTACCGGCACATTGACCATCTCCGTGCGCAGCATCTGAAAATTGTCGTCACAGATCTCAATGGTCCTGGGCTTGGACGGATCTCTGCGGATATAGCCCTTCTTCTCAAGAGTCTCCAGATGGGAGTGTACGGAGGAGGTGGATTTGAGCCCGACCGCGTCACAGATTTCCCGCACAGCCGGCGGATATCCTTTCTTTAAAATACACTCCTTTAAGTAATCCAGTATTTCCTGCTGCTTTGCGGACAGGTTTTCATAATTCATGATTTATCCTCCAGGTTATATCACAATGAATTGCGGGAAAAGTGATAAAGTTATGGTAACACATCTCCCCGGAAAAAGCAAACATATATTCCCGAAAATTTGTTCGATTCTTCTTGACAAACATATGTTCGAACTATATAATAAGGGCATAGCAAACAAATGTTCGGAAAATACGACGGAGGCTGATCATGTACGACAATTTTGAATATCGAAAGAATTTAAGACAGGAGCGACTGGCAGAGAAACAGAGGAGAGAGCAGCTGCGTCGTGTGCGTCTTGTTACCACATTGCTTTCCATTCTGATATTATTTGCTGCGGTTGTCTCCGCCAATACGCTGATCGCCAGAGCACGGGATAATGAGACCCCAGATTATCATAAGTATTATACACAGGTTTATGTTGCTTCCGGCGACAGCGTCTGGAAGATCGCAGATACTTACATGAGTGACTGTTATGATTCTGTCAGTGAGCTTTCTGAAGAGATCATTGCCATCAACCAGTTGGACAACGATGGAACGATCTATTATGGAACCACGCTTGTCGTACCTTATTACTCTACGGAGGTACTTATGGGTGACAGCTATTAAGCCATCCTTAAGATACAATACCAAAGACAATGTGCAAAAGAGAAGGCCTGATATACTTCATGATGAAGGAGTAAAACTCAAATGTACCAGGAAAATTCTCCAGAAAAAACCTGAATATACTAAAGGGCTTTGCCTTCAGGAAAACGAGAAAGATGGAAGCACAGAAGATTCCCCGAGAGGAAAAGATACCGTAGACAAAAATATACTGAGGAATAAATTCAAAATTTACAAAAGGACCCCGGCTACCGGGCATAGAGAATAATATATATGCTCAGCAGCCGGGATTGTTTTTCAGTTTTCCCGCAGCTTTACTTTATTAGCAGCCTGACGACGGCGCATATCCGCCTGTGCGGCATAGTGCTTTCTGGTAGTATTCACATCCTTATGCCCCAGGACATCCGCTACCAGATAAATATCACCGGTTTCTTCGTAGAGACTTGTGCCATAAGTACTCCGCAGCTTATGGGGAGTAATCTTCTTGAGTGTTGTCACCCGGGAGGCATATTTTTTGACCAGCAGTTCCACGCTGCGGACGCTGATGCGTCTGTTTTGTAAAGAGAGAAAGAGGGCATCCTCGTGACCCTGGCAGGGTATGATCATTTCCCGTT
>JAJQID010000193.1 GCA_021199405.1 Lachnospiraceae bacterium | reverse complement strand
GCATAAGTTATCTCTTAACAGATCCTTACTTCTTCAACAGCTTGTACAGATCAATAATCTCGCGGATCAGCTCCTCTGCAAGCATGCTGGTCATGAAATGATCCTGTGCGTGCACCAGCAGTACGTTCATCTCGGGAGCGTTGCCGTTGGCCTCCGCAAACAACAGATCTGTCTGAGCCTTGTGAGCTCCGACGCCAGCCTCCTTCGCCTCAGCCAGCAGTCTGTCGGCCTCCTCGAAGTTGCCCTCCTTGGCTGCCGCCAGAGCTGCGAAAGCATCCGAGCGGGCGTCACCGGCGCTGGCAATAATGCTCATCGCTATCATCTCACCGTCCAGAACCTCATTCTCAGTATCTGCCATTTTTACTCACCTCCTGTTTGTTCAGTTTTGTCAAAACCTATGCTTCATTTATACTAAAAACAGGGCGTTTTGTCAAACGGATTATTTTGTCATCACAGCACTTTTTCTGTCGAAAATTGTTTTCTGTATTTTCTTTTGTAAGTTTTGCACATTCTTAAGAATTTCTTAATTTCTTATAAAATCGGCTTTTGATGGATTTTCTGATTTTCGTGTATAAGATTTTTGCCTTCCTTTTGGCATAGTGTATAAAATTTGCCAAAAAGTATATTTTGTTTATTTCTGAGCTCTCTCCTCCCGCTCCTTTCGTCTGGCTGCCTTGATCGCCTTCGGATCGTCCGGCGCCAGCTCCACGGAAACAATGACCTCCTTCATCTTCGCTTTCTCGGCCTTCTTTTCCGCTTTTTTATCGTTCATATGCTTTTCATTGACCTTTTCGGCCACATTTTTAGCAGTCTCATAACCCAATGGACGCAAGGGCTTGGGCTCCTCCTCGCCGTTGCGGATCCGGATAATTTTGCTCTGGATGTCGTAGAGCTGGTTGCTCATGCGCCGCAGATAAGTAATATCGGACCAGGCCCGCACAAACTTATTCATCTCCTTCGCCTCATAATTGTGCATCCGCTGCTCAAAGACCACATAAAGTCCGTCCTCACGAATCTCTGTGGTATAGGAGAGGTCGATGGTATCCGCCACAGATTTGGTGGTGGCGGCATAGACCTTTCCCCGGACATACTCTCTGATCGTCAGGTCGATTCGGGAGTAGGCTGCGCCGGTCTCCCGGCTTACCTTAAAGCCCGGACGGATATTGGAGCGGGTGTAGCGGACCTTGCCGCTGCTTCTGGTCTGGTTGGCGGTCTCTAAAAGATCGTTTTCCAGATAATCGTAAAATTCATCGCTTGTGATTTTCAGTGTTCTTATAATTTTCATTTTTGCACCTGTTTCTGAACCTAATCCTGGGCCTGTTTCGCACCTCGGGGCTGAAGCCCCGGGTTTCTGTACCTAATCCTGCGCCTGTTTTATTATCATCAGCAGGGTTCCCATTTCGTTGTCGTTGATAATTACCTTGAACTGCCGCTCCAGAGGCTTTAAAAGCTTTGAAAGAAAGACGTAATCGTTCTTGTAGCGGCTGATGTAGACGGAGTCGCCCTCATTTTCCTTAGAGTGGTCGTCGATGGCCAGCCGCTCCATCAGGGAGGCCAGATGAACGAATACGCCGATTCTGTCCTCATTTTTCATCTGATAAAAATCTCCCAGCTCCTCCACGATGCCCGGCAGCACCTTTCTCAGCTTCTCCGTGGAAATATTCTCAAACTGCTCCTCCATCTTCCGCAGAAGAGCATCGTAATCCACCTTCTGTTCCCCCATGGGTTCAAACATCAGAATCCGATCCAGATCCTCCTTGCGGTTTTCAAACACAGTAGCAATGGAAATGAAGGGAATACCGAACAGCTTCGGATCGAAGGTGCCCACAAAGGCATGAATGTCGTAGGTTTTACGCAGGCTTAAAACCTCCTTCACCAGGGCATCCTTGTTGGCCACGGCCAGCGCCACCGTGCGGAAGCCCAATCGGGAATACTGATCAATATAGCGCTTTAGCTGAGCCGCGCCGCCTTCGGAGGTATAACAGAGAGTGATGATCAGCTTCTTGTGCTGTTCCTCTGTCCGCTGCAGTATTCCCAGATCCCGGCTCACCTGATGGAACACCTGGTCGATATCCTCATTCCAGTCACAGCGTCTGACCACCTCCAGCCCCACCATGGTGATGGGCATGTTGATGGCCCGTATTTTCATGGTCAGCTTTTCCTGCAGCGTCTCAATCATGCTTTTAAAAGAGCCCATATCGTAAATCACGATGACGCCGCCGCCGCGGTCGATTTTTAAAAGCGTCTCCTCCAGCTCGCCCATGGCCTGACTGATTTCCGTGGAAAGCTCCATATCATAGGCGTAGGCCTTGTCGCTCTGGGTCAGCATGTTGGTGGTTTCCGCCAGATAACGCGCCGCTCCCCTGCCATGCATGCAGTACAAAAGCACGGGGCGTCCCGCCTCGTCTCTGGGCATGATGATGAACATGGTCAGGAGCACCACCTCTGCGATATCAAGAGACAGTCCCAGCTGCTCTCCCACATGGTTTGCCAGATCCAGGACTGCCGCGTACTCCCGCGGGTATTCCTGAATAGTAGTGCGAATCTGCTCGTCCGTCACTCTGGAATGCTCCACCGGTTTCATAGTCAGCAGAGAATTCAGATGCAGACACACACCATAAAACACATTGGAATTATACTCCCGGCCCATGTCCTTTTTTAATTTATCAAAAAAGATGCTGACCATATCGATGATGCGCTGGTCCACGCTCTTGGAGAGCTGCTCCAGATTGATTTCCTTATTTTTCTCCCGATTGGTGGCCAGAGAACTCATCAAAGAGGAAATATAGGTATCAATAACGCTGTGAATGCTCTCCGAGCTGACGCCTCTGCCGGTCAGCTCCGCGTACTGCACACGGATATTGTCATACACCTCTCTGGCCAGATTGGGGCGCAGGGTGCCGTTTCCCTCTCCCTCATATTCATACAGGTAAAAATTGCTGTCCCCCAGGAGAGTGTTGACCTCCCGCCAGTTATTTTTATACAGAAGGCTGCTGCGCTGTACCAGCTGTGAAAAATCATTAAGGCACACCAGCATCTGATCCTCCGGCTCCTCCAGTACTCTTATGTACGCGCTGGCGCAGGCTGACTTGATCTGAGCGCACAGCTCCTTGATATTTCCCTCAAACCGAGTTCCCAGCAGGGCGCTGACCGCCTCTCTTGTGACCTGAACACAGCACTTCGCGTTGGCCGCCTCATCATGGAAAAACTGATTGATCAGATCCATCTTTTCGGGCAGCGGACGCTCCTCTAAAGCAGGCAGCTCGATGGTAATCTGGTTTTTCCACTCCAGCCGCTCATCGCCCGTATCCGCCTGTGCGAAAACAAAGATCAGATTATGCATATCCACGCTGACAGCGCCGTTTACGTCCTCAATCTCGCCGGTCTCCAGAAACCGGAAAAGACGTCCCTGCTGCCGTGCGCTCATCAGATCCACATTATCAATGAAAAGGATCCCTCCCTGCGCTCTGGCAAAGCTGCTGTTCTCAATTCCCGCGCTGTCCCCGAAAAGCACATCGTCCAGAACGCTGATATTCTTGGTATAATAACGGCAGTTTACCTTAATATAGGGAGCATCCTCCTTCATAATCCGCCGTTCTACCGCAAACTGATGAATCTGCTCCGCGAAATAGCTGATGCCCGCGCCGGGCCTGGCGATAATATGGATGCTCAGACTGCCGCCGGGATAAAGGATAGCCGCCCGGGCCAGCTGAATGGCCTTGCGCAGACTCCCGTCATGCCCCACCAGACTCTCGAAGGCCAAAGGGACAGCTGTCACTCTCTCCTCTTTTTCCAGAGTATAGCACACCGGCCTTGTCTTTGTCTTGGACAAAAGCCCCTCCTTGACCAGCATGTTTAAAATCGCACTCACATTGGTACGCTGCATTCCCAGAGCGTCCGCAATGTCCGAAGTCTGAAAGCCCTGGCCGTGGTCCTTCTGAGAGTAGGTCTCTTTCTGTATAAATTCGTACACCAGATCTTTTGTTTTTTTCATATTTTACCTTCAGAAGTGGGATTTGGCAGCGGAATTTTTTATTATTCGGAATTGTGTCAGGTAGATTTTCATAAAAAAAAGAACACTGCTTTCTTCCTTATAACACATTTGATACACTTTGGCAACACAAAGTTACTGTGAAAGCGTTGTCAAGCGGCCAGATGAATGGGCAAGCTTGCTTGCACAGTCATCTGGACATTTGACAACCAAGACGGTATAAGCAAGTAGGGCGATAGCCCGGATTGCGAATACCGGCGGCGATGACGGGAGTGCGAAGCACGAAGTCATCGGCTTTCATTCAAAGACAACAGAAAGCACCTCACAGCAGCATCAGCCAGTAAATCAGCCCCAGAACCCAGCTGGAAAACACACCGTACAAAATCACCGGCCCCGCAATAGTAAAAATGGTAGCCCCGATGCCAAACACCTGCCCCTGAACCTGATTTTCTATGGCCGGAGCCGCCACCGAATTGGCAAAGCCGGTGATAGGCACCAGCGCCCCGGCTCCGCCCCACTTCACAATGGACGGATACAGGTTGAATCCGGTCAGAAGCGCACTGCACAAAATCAGAATCACACTGCATATCGTGCCCGCGGTGTCCTGATCCTGCCCCATGTTCATGGCCACATTGGTGATAAACTGGCCAATCACGCAGATGATGCCGCCGCACAAAGGCATTGCCCAGCTGCAGCCAGAAATTGTGTTTTGGAGTAATCTGATTGATATACTCCTGATAATCCTGCTTTTCTTTTTCTTCCATAAATAAAACAATATCTCCCTTCCGTCAGAGCTCTTCTGAACCCCGTTTTTTCATAATCCCCATGGCACTGCCGCTTATACGGTTTTTCCCGTAAATATTTTAAAACGGAAAATAAAAATACACAAAAGCCCCCACGCTCTTGCCCAAAGCCGCGGCCAGAAGCACCCAGGGCAATCCCCGGTTCAGACGCAGGCGACGGGTAAAAACCGGAAAGACCTCCAGCATCTCGGCAATAGCGATGGCCAGACTTCCCACAAAAATCCCGGCAAAAAAGCCATAGCATATCTGTATTACCACACCCGAAGCCGGCCACAGGATTCCTGCCAGCCTGTCGTAAAAAACACCCAGCACGCCTCCCACAACACTGCCCCAGATAATCATGGACTCCAGAAGGTAAATGTGTCTGGCCTCATGCACCCGGCCGATGAATCTGGGGGTCAGCCCCACCGCCATCAGCACTGACGTCACACCGCCGCTGGTCAGGACACCGGCGCACAGACCCAGCAAGCCGCAGAAGAAAAGCTCACCCATTTTTTTCCTCTCCTTCCCTGTCCGCAGCGTCCATGATGGACTGATTTATATTCTGCTCATAGGTATACATAGAGACCTGCACCGGCGTAGGATCGTTCCTCGTTTTTCTTTTCCCAAGATGATTAAAAAAAACGGTAATACCCACAAAAAGTCCTATACAGTAGGATACCTCCAGCACTCCCATCCCTTCCGGCGCGGCAGCGCCGCTCAGCTGATAAACATGCTCAAAAATTCCCCGGATGTCCACATCATTGTGAAAGGCCATGATGGTGAACGCCGTGCCGAAAAATACAATCAGGCAGATAAAGGCCAGCTTCCATATATTCTGCTTTCGCTCCGGCTCCCACTCCACAATCACAGACGCCTCCCCCAGATTTACCACCTCGCACTCCGGAATCAGAGCCTTGATTTTTTCGATCAGAAACAGGCTGCTCATGACCGCCCGGTCTCCGGGCTTTTGCAGACTGCACACCGTCATAGTCTTCGCTTTCGCTGCCCATTCCGTTTTGTCGGAAAAAACCTCGCCCAGGTCTTTCAGACGAACCTTTCCTTCCTGCACGGCACTGTGCTGCCTGCACTGAATGTAGATTTGTTTTTCCATAAATAATACTCCTGACTGTTACAGTAAATAGTATGCGCCTTTTTTGAAGGTTCATACGCGGCATTTTTTCTCTGCACATCCTCGTGCAGACCTTTGCCTTCCCCGGAAGAATCAGAAGCTGAACTGGATGGTACCTGCTCCAGTCGAGTAGACAAGCGGCTCACGCCGCAAGCCCCTCACAGATCCGTACGTGCGCCTTTCACGCATACGGCTCCTCATAGTAACATTCACTTCTAGAATAACCTCACATAAATCTTCGGTTTTGCCAGCGGATAGACTTTTAACATATCTGCAAACCCATTCCATGTGTAGCTTTTCTTCTGACTTCTCCGGTTCAGAGCCTTGCAAAGATATTTCTGCGTAAAGTGTAGGAAAGAACCTATTTTTCGTGAATTGTGGGACACTCCATAATATCTGTAATGCCCGACCAGCTTCACGTTCAGTTTCTTAATCAGTTCCTTTACCGGCAGGTCATTGTTATCATATAGCCATATTTTCATTGCTTTTAGCTTTTGCTGATACTTCTTTCTGCTGGTCTTCAACTTGATGCAAAACTGTTTACTCTTCCTCCCTTTTCCACAGTAGAAAGTGAAGCCGAGAAAATCAAACGTCTCCGGCTTACCCTCTCCCCTTTTCTTTCGGTTTCCCTCCGCATAGCGACCAAACTCTATCATACGGCTTTTGCTCGTTTCCAGTTCCAGACTGAATTTTTCCAGCCTTTCTTTCAGTTCCGCATAATATCTCTCGGCATCTGATTTATACTGGAATCCCGCTATAAAGTCATCCGCATACACTACTATGAAACTCTTGCCTCTTGACTCCCTTGCCACCTCAAACTTGTACCACAGCGTCAGTACGTTGTGCATATATATGTTTGCAATTATTGGACTGATAATATTTCCCTGTGCTGAACCGGAGTTTGTGTCTTCATAAATCCCGTTCGTCATTATCCCTGCTTTCAGATATTTATTTATCAGCCACAGCAAGTTTGTGTCTTTAATGTACAGCCCAAGGAATTTCATAATCCATTCATGGCTCATGTGGTCAAAGAAGCCTTTGATGTCTGCATCTACCACATAGTTTATCCATTCGTTTTGCAGTCTGTAGTGAACCTCCTTTACTGCATCGTGGCATCCCCTGTGTGGTCTGAATCCGTACATACAATTCAGAAACCTTGGCTCATATATCGCTTCCAGTATCTTCTTTACTGCCAGTTGTACGATTTTATCCTCGTACGAAGCTATCCCCAGCGGTCTCATTTTTCCATTATTTTTCGGAATATAGACTCTCAGCGATGGCAATGGCTTGTATGCCTTATTTTTCAGGCGTTCCACAAGATTTGCAATGTTTTCTTCCAGATGTTCTTCGTACTCCGCCTTTGTCACCTTATCAATACCCGTCGCTTTGTTCCCATCCAGTTCTTTATGACACTGTTTGAGCATGTCGGCATTTATCAAGTGATACAGCGATGTGAACTCTGGCTTCGGCGTTGTCGCCGAGATTTCAGCTATTCTTTCCAATTTCGTTCCCATTATTTCTCCCGTTCCTGAGCACGGATAATGTGTCCTCAGAAAGATCGTTACTATGTAGCCCCCTTCCCTCCATTGGCATTACCCAACTTCAACAGTACTATGAAGCTATCCGACTGCCTATCACTCATCCGCCTGTCTCCATCTTCTAGTTGACAGCACGTACTCGTTGCCGAGAAGTGGCAGGCTCTCCCCAGTTGACAATTAACCACGATGTCAAGCATGATTGGCTCTTTGACCCCGCAGTGCCGAACAGTTCTCACCATATCGACCTGTTCGATGTTGCTTTCCGCACCAGTTAAGACGTCAGCCCTCTGGATGATAACATTTCGAGGCTCAATCGCATTGCAACCCTACTTGCTCGCTGTCTACGCTTAACTTACGCCATTACTGTCGTAAGCTCAAGACTCGCTACTGATGGTTGGTTAGACCTTGGTCAGACAGGATTCTCACCTGTTAGGTTAATTGCCCTTTGCTGGGCGCACAACTGGTATTATCAAATATTTTATTTTTGGTACTTTTTAAAATGCCAGTTGTGAATATACTTTGTGTAGAGTGCACTGAAATAAAGACTAACAAGGAGAATGATTATGAAAGACAACGCAATTACCAAAGTCGTCATCACTGGCCTGATGGCAGCCCTCTGCTACGTGGCGTTTACCTATATTAAGATTCCAATTCCTGTACCCGGCGGCACCACCGCCTTACATATTGGAAACGCCTTCTGCGTACTGGCGGCTCTGCTGCTGGGCGGCGTCTACGGCGGGCTGGCGGGCTCCATCGGCATGACCATCGCCGACCTGATGGACCCCACCTATGTCACCAGCGCCCCCAAGACCTTTATTCTGAAATTCTGCATTGGCCTGATCGCCGGCTTCATCGCACACAAGGTGGCTCATATCACCGAGGACCATCCCAGAAAATATGTAGTGAAATGGAGCCTGATCGCCAGTGTGGTTTCCCTGGGCTTCAACGTTATCGCCGACCCCATCGTTGGATATTTTTATAAAAATTATATTCTGGGCGTTCCCAGCGAGGTGGCCAAAATCTTCGCCACCTGGTCCGCCGGCGCCACCGCCATCAATGCCGTGGTGGGCACCGTGGTCGTGGTCGTGGTGTACAACGCGCTGCGGCCGGTATTAAAGAAAGCCGGGTTTTTCTTTCAGATTAAGTGACGTTTCCTGAGACCCTGCCTTTTTCAACGAATGATCATTTCTCATTCAGATATTTTTCCCTCATAAAACGCGGGCCGGTTATGATCCACCGACCCGCATTTTCCTTTTCTACTGTTTTATCCCATTACCCAAACTCCACATTTATCACTCCTACAGAGCAGTTGATGTCCAGCAGATTGGGACCTCCATGACTGACTGTCTCCGCCGCTGTCAGTCCACTGTAGCTCTCCCCGGCCACTGTCACCTTCCCTGCGGCGCACACAATCTGACAATCATAAGCCTCGAAGGGATGCTCCAGCTCCAGCGTCATATCTCCCGCAGTTGCCTGAGCCGAAATGGTACCCAGCAGACTCCCGCCAAGCGACATACTCCCCGCTGACATTTTCAGTTCCGAACTCTCCGTGATATTCATATTCTGGCCGATCACACTGCCCGCCGACATATTGACTGCAAGCTCTCTGCTCACCAGTGAATCCATCTCCACCACTCCCGCACTGACCTTCAGCATCGTGGAATCCGTCTGCAGTGCCTCCATAGACACATTTGAAGCCAGAACCTCCAGCCCAAAAGCACCCCCGGTCTGAGCAAAGTCAGAGGGCAGGAACAGCTGCACGGAAGGCATAATCCCCTCCCCCTCCACAGCGCCGGAGGCTGACAGCGTTCCTTCTATTATAATATAAAGGACCTGATCCTCCACATAGGCCTGATATCTCTGAACCTTCTCCGATTCCACATACAGGGTATTCACCGCCGACATGCCCACCGTCAGGTTTACCTGTGACGCCTTCAGTTCCACACTCCGAAAGCTCTCCCCACTGTATCCGGCGCTGATCGCCTGACTCTCCAGAATCGTCTCACTGTCAGTAAAAAGAGCCGTATCATCCTCTATCGTATAAAAGGGCTCCAGATCGATATTTATTTTAGAATGCTCCGAATCAATATGGATACTGTCAATCAGTTCACTGATCACCGGAATCTCCACATCTGAACCGGCAAGGAGCTCCCTCCCCAGGAAAATGCCCGCGGC
This sequence comes from Lachnospiraceae bacterium, assembly GCA_021199405.1. Lineage (GTDB taxonomy): Bacteria > Bacillota > Clostridia > Lachnospirales > Lachnospiraceae > RGIG6307. Next base: position 7,126 of record JAJQID010000193.1, on the reverse strand, counting down.
GCAGATAGCTGCCGCCAACAGGAATTTCAATATCTTTCCCATATTCTCTCTATCTTTCTCTGCACAAATCTACCCGGAATATTTCCTTTATCTATCCGGCGCTCTGGTTTTTGACTGCTTTCTTTCATCTTTTAAAAAATACCGAATATTCAAACAATTCGCTCTTTTTACTATAATGCCGCTTTTTGTTCAGGTCAATCATTTTTCCCTTAAATTTCTCTTATGACATATTCGTCATGTGGATAACACCGGATTTTATTCACATTTTTGGTGTCAGGCAGGAAAGACGCAAGTGAATTTTTCCACACTGTCCACAAAGTTATCCACATCATTTTCTGAAAACTTTTGCGTCGCTTTTTCATGACATGAGCGTCAGATCATGGCATCCTATCAAATTTACTTTAATTTTCCGCCAGTGTGGTTGCCGTATTTCCAAAAACAGGGTATAATGCAAACAAAAACAGCCGGAGCTTTTCCGGCAGTCACATCCACACTATGAAAGAATGAGGTATCAGATTATGAAAAGGATTTCCACACCCAACGCACCGGCCGCCATCGGTCCCTATTCCCAGGCTTACATTTCCGGCGGCTTACTGTTCACTTCCGGCCAGATTGCCCTTGACCCTGACACCGGCGCCGTGGTCGGCTCCACCATCGAAGAGCAGACTGAGCAGGTAATGAAGAATCTGGGTGCTCTCCTTTCCGCCGCCGGCAGCTCCTACAGCCAGACCGTCAAGACCACCTGTTTTCTGGCGGACATGGGCGATTTTGCCGCCTTCAACGAAATCTACGGCAAATATTTCACAGAGAAACCTGCCCGCTCCTGTGTGGCAGTCAAAACGCTTCCAAAGAATGTACTCTGTGAAGTGGAGCTGATTGCGGAGGTATAGGCTGCTGCGCCGGACAGCAATCGCTTTCTCTCTTCTGCGAGGGTGTCTTACAGGGCACCCTTTTCCTTTTCTGCCTTACACACACGTAAGTATTTTGTCATAGGCCAGCCTTGGTTCCCCGCGAAGTGTGACTTCTCCGCAGAGCACAAAGCCGTTTTTCTCCAGCACATGCTGCATGCGCTTATTTTCGTGATGCGTATCCATGCGCACCTCCCTGATTCCCCGGGCAAGAATATATTTCTCCGCCAGCTCAAACATGGCCTTAGACAGACCCAGGCCGCGGTACTCCCTGTCAAAGGCCACTCTGTGGATGACGGCGTAGGGCTCTTTCGTCCTCCATGCTCCCCTGATCACATCATAGGCAGATTCTCCATCAAAGCCAATGTACAGATATGCCGCAATTTTTCCGTCAACTTTCAGCACAAAACCTTTCTCCGAGGCAATATCCTCTCTGACAGAATCCATATTCGGATAATTATCAGCCCACTGGACAAAGCCCTGTTCCCTCTGAAATAATCTGCCGGCATTCAGGATATCCGCACAGGCCTGTGCATCCCCGGGGCCGGCCTTTTCAAGTACCATTTCCATTTCATTCTCCGTTCCGCTTTTCCTTCCATCCATGTAATGATTCCCGCTCTGTTTTTAAAGCCTCTTCTCGTATTGCTTCCTTACCTTGTCAACAATACATTCCTTTGCATGAATACCTTCAAAAGCCATCCCAGAATTCTTCCAGCTTTCCCTGGACGGTATTCAGATCCACCGCCTGATAATTGTCCCACTCCCGCGGGAAAAGACTGCGGTACTGTCCCTGCAGAAAACGTTCATCCAGCAAAAACACCACTCCCACATCATCTCTGGTACGAATCACTCTTCCGGCAGCCTGCATAACCTTATTCATCCCCGGAAACCGGTAGGCATAGTCAAAGCCGTTTTCTCCCTTTTCATCAAAATAACGGCGCAGCAGCTCCTTTTCCTGCCCAACCTGGGGCAGGCCGGTGCCCACAATCACGGCGCCGATCAGACTGTCCCCCGCAAGATCGATTCCTTCGGAAAAAATACCGCCCAGCACACAGAAGCCAAGAAGAGACCTCCGCGGCCTGCCATCTTCAGAAGGGCTGTCCGGTGATTCTCCCTGCTCTTCCTTCGAATCCTGCATTCCATTGCTTTTATAAGTCCAAACCGTCTGTCCGGCTCCATTTTCCCGGAACCTGTCCAGAAATTCACTACGCTCCTCCTCGCTCATGTGCTCACTCTGTATTATGCATGAAATCTCTTCATTCTCCCCGAAAAGCTCCCCATATACATGAAAAATTTCCTGCATATAGGCATAAGACGGGCAGAAAATCATGTAATTTCCCTGCCTGGCCAGCACGGTCCGGTGAATGTAGCGGGCAATCTTCTCGTATTCCCCCCGGTTGCGCCGGGTATATTTGCTGGTCACATCCTTCGCCACAAGCAGCGCCCGCTTCTCCCTCGAAAAGCAGCTCTCGGCATAGACCTCATAATCCTCCTTCATTCCCCCAAGGAGCTCCTTGTAATACTGAATCGGTAAAAAAGTAGCAGAGAACAAAATACTGCTGCGGCAGCGATCCATACATTCTCTCAGATTGGCCGAAGGATCCACGTTAAACAGCTTCAGCCAGAACTCCCCGTTCTCCCGGTTTTCCCCATAGACCACATATTTTTCATTTAACAGCCTGTAAATCAGTTCAAAATGACTCAGCTCAAAGTAAAAGTCCAGCAGCTCCTGAGGCATGGGATGTCTGTCCCTCTCAGCCAGCCAGCTGTCCAGATCCTCCGTCACCTTTTCCACCGCCTGATAGACCTCCTCCGGCTCCTCAAGCACAGTCAGGCCAACGCCGTTGCTCTGCTTTTTCAGTGAAAGCAAAGCCTTATTCAATCGATTCAGGTGTTTTTCCAGAGATGAGTCGTTTTCCTTCACCAGCCGTCTGGCCGCCAGCACCCGCTCCTTCACCAGCACCGCACTGTACATGTCCCTGGCCCGATCCAGCAGATTGTGAGCCTCATCCACCAGCAGAATATACTTTCCTCTGCCCGCGGCGGCTCCAAAAAATCTCTGTAAATACACATGAGGATCAAACACATAATTATAATCCCCGATCACTGCGTCGGCAAAATCCGTCAGATCCAGACTCAGCTCATGAGGACAGACCTGATACCGCCGGGCGTACTCCTGAATACACTCTCTGTGAAAAAACTCCTCATGGGTGATCATGTCATACAGGCAGGCATTGACCCGGTCAAAATGCCCCTTCGCATACTGGCAGGCCGCCGGGTTGCAGTCACAGACCTCATTAAGGCAGATTTTTTCTCTGGCGGTCAGCATCACATCCTTAAACCGCAATCCATTTCCACGCAATAATTCCAGAGTGTCCGCCGCCACAGAGGCGGTGATAGTCTTACCCGTAACGTAAAAAATCATATTCGCCAGCCCCTGTCCTACCGCTTTCATGGAAGGATAGAGCACTGCCAGAGTCTTTCCTGTGCCGGTAGGCGCCTCCAGAAAGAGCTTTTTTTCATGAAAAATAGTCCGATACACCCCGGACGCCAGCTCCTTCTGCCCCTCTCTGTAGGCATAAGGAAAAGGCACTGCCTGAATAGAAGGAAGCTTGCGTTCTTCCCAGTCATACATATAATCCGTCCACCGCTGATACTCCTTCATGGTATCCGTAAACCATTCCGTGATCTCCGAACGACTGAATGTCTGATGAAAATATCTGGCCTCCCTGGAGCCCCGCTGAATATATGTCATACGCACGCCCACGCGCTCCAGCCCGTCTCTCTCTGTTATCATGTAAGCGTAACACATGGCCTGTGCCAGGTGCACCCTCTCCGGCTCCCGGATATGCGCCACATTCCTGTATGTGCTCTTAATTTCATCCACATAGGTCAACGGCTCCGGCTCCTCCATGATGCCATATTCAGGAGAAAGCAGAGGGAACTGCTCAAAATCACTCTGCCACTCCTTCGGCACATAATCAGTAATAATTCCGTCTGCACGGCCTTCCAGATATATGTCATACCTTCCAGTGTGATATAGGTATTTAAATCCGACCTCCGCCTGATATGCCATTCCTTCCTTTGCCTGAAGCATACGGTGAAGACGGCCTCCCTCCTGCATGGCCTGCTCGGCGCTGCCCCGGCCCCGGTTATCCAGATCCCCGGATCGGAATATAAATTCCACCATATTGCGGACAGATGTACGAATCTCTTTCATAGAAGCCTCACATTACGAAAGGGAGCAGGATTTCTCCCACTCCCTTTTGACTACATTATAATCTTACCGTGAAAACAGCCTATTTTACATTGAAAGCTGCCTTGCCCGGATATACGGCTGCCGCGCCCAGCTGCTCCTCAATGCGGAGTAACTGATTGTACTTGGCAACGCGCTCACTTCTGCTGGGAGCGCCGGTCTTGATCTGGCAGGTATTCAGAGCAACCGCCAGGTCAGCAATGGTGGTATCCTCGGTCTCGCCGGAACGATGAGAGGTAACGGCGGTATAACCGGCCTTGTGAGCCATCTTGATGGCTTCCAGAGTCTCGGATACGGAACCGATCTGATTGAGCTTGATCAGGATAGCGTTGCCGCAGCCCAGGCTGATGCCCTTGCTCAGTCTCTCGGTATTGGTCACGAACAGGTCGTCACCTACCAGCTGAACTCTGTCGCCCAGCTCAGCGGTCAGCTTCTGCCAGCCTTCCCAGTCCTCTTCATCCAGAGCATCCTCGATGGAGATGATCGGGTACTTGTCCACCAGACTCTTCCAGTGAGCAATCAGCTCATCGGAGGTGTAGTGAGTACCGGCCTTCGGCAGAATATACTCACCCTTCTTCTCACCCTTCCACTCGCTGGAAGCAGCATCCATGGCGATCATGAAATCCTTGCCGGGCTCATAGCCGGCTTTCTTCACTGCCTCAAGGATGGTCTCGATGGTCTCCTCGTCGCTGGACAGGTTGGGTGCGAAGCCGCCCTCATCACCGACGGAGGTAGCAAGACCCCTGGACTTCAGGATGGAAGCCAGAGCATGGAATACCTCTGCGCACCAGCGAAGCGCTTCCTTAAAGGTGGGAGCACCCACAGGCATGATCATGAATTCCTGAGTATCTACGGTGTTGGTAGCGTGTGCGCCGCCGTTTAAGATGTTCATCATCGGAACCGGGAGACGGTTTGCGTTAGCGCCGCCCAGGAAACGATACAGCGGAATGTCCAGGGAAAGAGCTGCTGCTCTTGCTGCCGCGATGGATACGGCCAGAATAGCGTTGGCGCCCAGGTTGGACTTGTCCTTGGTGCCGTCCGCATCGATCATCGCCTTGTCCACTGCATAGGTGTCGGAAGCATCCAGACCAAGAACCGCATCTCTGATGACGGTGTTGATATTCTCAACTGCCTTGGTCACACCCTTACCCAGATATCTGCTCTTGTCGCCGTCGCGAAGCTCCAGTGCCTCGAACTCGCCGGTGGAAGCCCCGCTGGGTGCTGTGCCTCTGCCTACAGTGCCGTCTGCCAGGGTCACCTCAGCCTCTACTGTCGGATTTCCTCTGGAATCCAAAATTTCTCTGCCGATTACGTCTACAATTTCCATGTAGTCCACAATAATATTCCTTCCTTTCTTTTTACGAAAATCCTGAGCGGATTTCCGCATGTCTTTTATGGAGAAACGCTGTCTCCCCACAATCTTTTTTCATGTTAGCATAGAGCCGTTTGGATGTCAAGAAACAGGCTCGGGATTTTCCTCAAATTTTATTTTCCCATTACTCTTCCCCGCCGCTTTTTTTCTTCAGATAAAGCGCCAGTGAATACACGATCGAGATCAATTCTGACAGGATTGCCCCGATCAGAGGCAGCATGAGCTTTCCCGTAAACGCGGAAATCATACTCAAAAACCCCACCAGCACATATACAATGGTCATAATATTCAGTTCAAGTCCCAGAGCGTTCCCGTATACGGCCGCCGCGCAGACCCAGCTCACCAGCGGAACGATCCAGAACACAAGCCGAAGCTTTTTGGGACTGATGTTCTTTTTTCAAACATCTGCAACTCCCTGTAAATCGCCTGTCGTTCCTTCGCCCAGGCTCTTTTACTTTCATTGGGCCAGCTTCCTCCGGACCCACTCAAGCACCGGCTTTTTGATCGGCGGAGAAAGCTTCTCCGGAATATCCTCAGGTGCAAAAAATTCCAGCCTCTCCACCTCTTCCTCCTGGCATTTCATGGTTCCGCTGTAGCTTTTGCACAAAAAAACCACATCTACGTTAGATACTTCGTCCATGTTTGGGTATACATAATGCATATCTTTCCCTGAAAAAACGCCAAACAGTTCCAGAGAGCCGGCCACAAGACCAGTCTCCTCCAACAGTTCTCTTCTGGCCGCGTCCTCCACAGCCTCATCCAGGTCCACCGAACCACCCGGGTAACCCCAGCAATGATTGTCGGTTCTCAGCTCCAGTAAAATCCGTCCCTGTTCGTCCTCCAGAATCACACTGGCACCGACCTGCAGGAGTGGACGATGGCCTACAATTTTTCGTAAATCCATAATGTAATCAGACATGAACTGTCCTCCCTTTCCCCCATTTCATTTTTCCCAGTATAGCACAGGGCATCTGGTATTTCTATCATTAATTTATTCATGCATCTTGCTTAAAGCCGTTTACTGTTTTTATCCTTCCAAAAGGCTCCCGCTGGATTTCCCCTGCGAGAGCCTTCTGTCACTACTATTTCTAAAATTTCATGTCATAATTTATGCACTTTGAGACATCATATACCTGTCAGCTTCCTGCTCCGTTAATGCGTATTTCTGTATAATACGCTGCCGGATGTCCGTCTCCGGGAGGATCATCTCACGATATATGTCAATTGTGTTACCGATAATCGTAATCCTCTCCCGTTCCTGCGCCGCTTCCCGTTCTTCCTTTCTTACTTCCTGTCTCGCATCCTCGATTGCGTCTTCCCAGCCTTTGCACAACTTCTTCTCCCTCTCATGCGCAGCTTCGCGCTCTTCCTGCCTCGCGTCCTCGATCGCGTCTTCCCAGCCTTTGCACAGCTTCTTCTCTCTCTCCTGCGCCGCCTCACGTTCCTCCTGTCTCGCGTCTTCGATTGCGTCTTCCCAGCCTTTGCACAACTTCTTCTCCCTCTCATGCGCAGCCTCACGTTCTTCCTGTCTCGCATCCTCGATTGCGTCTTCCCAGCCTTTGCACAACTTCTTCTCCCTCTCATGCGCAG
>JAJQID010000251.1 GCA_021199405.1 Lachnospiraceae bacterium | reverse complement strand
GATATAGACATTCTCTATATGGGCTTCACCGAGCCTCCGCCTCGGTGAAGCCCATATAGAGAATGTCTATATCCTCCTTCAGCGCCGCGGCTGAAAGCAGGCCCGCAAATGTATGAGCGGCTTCCACCAGCCTTTCGTTCCCCGGATCGGTTCCCACGATAATACGGGACGGATACAGGTTGTCATACAGTGCCCTGGATTCCCTCAAAAACTCCGGGCTGAACAGAATATTCTCCGTATGAAATTTCTCACGAACTGACCGGGTATAGCCCACCGGAATGGTGGATTTGATAACCATGACAGCGTCCGGATTGACCTTCAGCACCAGCCGGATCACATCCTCCACAGCGGAGGTATCAAACTTCTGTGTATGACTGTCGTAATTGGTCGGCGCAGCGATCACCACAAAGTCCGCGGCAGAATAGGCCGCTTCCGCATCCAGCGTGGCAGTCAGATCCAGCTCCTTCTCCGCCAGATATTTCTCAATATATTCATCCTGAATGGGAGATTTTCTCTGATTAATCAGGTCAACCTTCTCCGGAATGATATCCACAGCCGTGACAGTGTTATTCTGCGCGAGTAATACCGCAAGGCTTAAACCTACATATCCGGTTCCCGCCACGGCTATTTTGTAATTATTCACGTTTCTCATTATCTCCAATTATAAACAGATTTTGCTGCTTCTCTTTCTCCTCTCATATATTAACGGCTTCAAGGTTACTCATCCTCCGCCGGCTCATAAAACACTTCCAGCACCAGCTCCATCAGAGCATCCTCGTCCACATAAAACTCATAATACTCATCCCCCAGGACATTCTCGCCATCTGTGGTTACAAAATCCTCCATTCCATATTCTGCCAGCAGTTCAAAAAGCTCCGTCAGCTTCGGAACGGTACAGTCGGTGGTCAGATAGTCCGCCACCTGATAATATATTGTAGTAAAAAGACTGCTGTCTTCACTTATTTTCTCAATCAATGTGTTGTAAAACGCCTGCATATACTGTCTCTGTCTTTCCAGGCGCGCCAGATTTGTGCCGTCTGCGACATTCTGTCTGGTCCGCACATATTTCAGAGCCAGCTCCCCCGTCAGGGTAATCTCCTCTCCCTCCACAAATGAGGAATCAATATTGGTCATGTCATAGGGGACTGTCACGGTCACACCGCCGATTGCGTCATTGATCAGCGCCACTCCTTCCATGGTCATGGCCAGATAGTGATCGATACTGACGCCATATAACAGATTTGATACAGCTTTCTTGGTATTGATGCAGCTGTCGGAGCCTCCGCTCCCATAGGTATGCGCCAGGGCAAGCTGTCCGATAAAGGTGCTTGTCTCATTGCCCCCGACTCCCAGGATTTGTATTTCCGTCATCGTATCCCTGTTGAGCTGAATAGGAATGATCTCTTCAGAATCATAATCGATGACAACAAGCATGATAAAATCTGCCTGTTCATTATTCACATTTCCTACAGCGTAGGATGTGTCTTCCGTTTTATCAGTGCCCAGAATCAGCAGAGTTTCCAGGTTCTCCTTCTCATAGTATGCCTGGCCGTTATAATATACAACTCCCCGCTGATCCTCATAAGCGGTTTCGTCTTCGGAGGTCTCCTCCACAGAAGGGGAGGAAGCCTCCTCCAACGTTTGAGAATCCGACCTCTTCTCCAGAACAGTAAGTACCACAAAGAGCCCCGTGATCACCAGCACGACAATCAGCAGCGATACAACTTTCACTTTTGTAAGGCGTCTTCTGTTTTCTTCTGTATCCAAGGTTCATTTCTCCTTTGCCATAGATTAACGGGCTGCCTTTTTGCCGGACACGGCTACTACAGAAGCGACTGCTGCCAAAGCGATGGCCGCAATCAGAAGTGCGTTCACGGTTTCGCCGGTCTGCGGAGAGGTCTTGGTAGTAGTGACAGTTACATCGGAAATGCTGACGATTGCGTAAGGTGAATGTCCATTCTTAAAGATATCATTAAATGTGATCTTTCCATTAGCGTCAGTCGTCCCGTAGTCAATTACCTCCCAACTGGTGCCGTCATCCGGGCTGTGAAGCAAAGCCACCAGGGTCTGCGGCTCAATGCCCATATCCTGAGTGTCCACTGTTATGCTTACAGCTCCAGTCGGCTCTTCGTCAGTATGCAGGTCAAAAACTCTGTTAACAGTGATCACCCTGTTCTCAGCGGCAATAGTCGACTGGCTGATTACCTGAGACATTCCCGTCACAGCCTGAACGAACTGCTGAACTGCTGTCTGACCCACAACCTGCGTGGAAGAACTCTGGCCGTTGTTTGCGGTTGCATTGGACTGCTTGACAATATCATTCAATGTATTGTGAGCGGTCTCCAATGCCTCCTTCCTCTCCTCTGGAACATCCACTATTGTGGTGATCTCGAGGCTGCTTGCATCCTCAAGGCCTGTCACTTCCTCTACAGTCGGTGCAACTGTCTGCTCCACGCTGGAAACTGTGGCAGCGCTTGCCGATGTAGATACTGATGCCATGAGTACCGCTGCAGCAACCAGCAGGCTCAGAGCTTTCGAAAATCTTTTCATTGGTTTCTTCCTCCTTTCTTAAATTTTTTATATTAACGATCATTGATCGTCAATATCATCATCAATAAGCTTTGCCAGTACCAGATAACGGGTACTGCCGCCGCTCTGACAGGTGGAGAGCACAATCACCCGATCCCCCCAGGATACGTCTACACTCTCATCCAAGTTAATGCCAAAGCCTCTGGCGGACCAGATGGAGTCGATAAAGCTTTCAAACTGACTCTCACTGTCCATATTGTAATAGTCGAGGATATGAATATTGGAGTAGGGAACCGCCGCAAAAACCTGATAGTGCAGCTCCTCCTCCGGAAGATAGATCACAATCTCATTGTATTCGGCGAACTTTTCCGCATCGGAATAAGTCTCCTCCAGATCCCCGAACATGGCGCCTGACTTCATATTATGTCCGTAAAATACCGTCACCGGATCTGTCATGTCATTGGTATTATATGACGCCTGACTGAAAATGCTGCCGTTGGAGTCATAATTCCCCTCAATATCTCGCTTTAAATAATACTCCTCATCGGTGGGATGCTGCAGAATGGGATAGCTGATCTCTGTTCCGGGGATATCAATCCAGGCGTAAACATCCTCGTTGATCTCCTGAAGGGAGGCAAAATCAATGGGCGACTCATAGTCCTCCACTTCCTCCACAGTTTCCGACTCCTCCTGAGAAGCCTGCGCGGCCTCGGCTTCTTCTGACTCCTCTGTTTCCTCTTCGGAGTTTTCCGCTTCTTCCTCTTCCGGAATATCCGAATAGGAGGACAGCTTTCTGGTGCTTGCCCCGCTCATCTGTGAAATTGCCACTCCCGCGCAGATACCGGCCGCCAGGACCAGCACCGCCACGATGATCCATCTTTTCTTAGACAATGACTTTTCCCCCTTCCAGGAGACGGTATGAAAGATGCCTCACCCTGTCAATGGCTTCTCTTCCCAATCTGTCCTCTATTACCTCAAGAGCCTCCCCCAGCTGCTGTGGCCTGTGATCCACGCTGTGGCAGTCAGAGCCAAGCAGGTGAATCTCCCCATTTTTCAGCATATGAAGGGCTTTCTTACGGCTTTTGTGTTCAAGAAAAAAAGACGCGTTGGATTGAATCAGAACCTCCTTGTCCATCAAATCCCTGATAAAATCCATGTTTCCATAATCCAGATACCTCTCCACGTGAGCCAGCACTACCTGCATACTCTCCCGTCTCTGAAGCTCCGCCACCTCCGCCTCGATCTGCTTCGACCAGTGAGAAAAGGGCATCTCCAGTAAAAACACTCTGGTTCCCATCAGGCGCAGCTCTTCCATCATCTCTGCCCTGCTGATGCCGGTAAAATACTGAACCTCCGCACCCAGAATCACCCTGGGCATATCCGGAGTCAGCACCGTCTTCAGCTTCTTCGCCGCACGCAGACGTTTCTTCAGAAACTCCTCCGGTGAATTCTCCTGGGCATAGAAATGGGACGTAGCCGCCATCACCCGGATTCCCTGGGCCGCGGAGGAGCTCAAAAGTGCTGCGCTCTCTTCCGTGCTGCTGCTCCCGTCATCAATCCCGGGCAGGATATGGCTGTGAATATCTATCATGCGTCTTCCTTTTTGATACCATATTTACCATATTGACCATATTTGCCGTAGCCGCCATACTTGCCGCCGTACTTCTTCTCCTGAT
>JAJQID010000204.1 GCA_021199405.1 Lachnospiraceae bacterium | reverse complement strand
GCATGCATTTGACGAGCGGCGAATTGGATCGTGACGTTTTTTGTCACGATATAATAAATCTTTTGGCTTATGAAAAAGGGGAAGGGCGCACGCAGAATGGAAAAGAAAAAACTGATTATTCTGACCGGCCCCACTGCGGTGGGAAAAACCAGCCTTTCCATTCGCCTGGCAAAGGCAGTGAACGGAGCTGTCATTTCCGCGGATTCCATGCAGGTCTATGAATATATGGACATCGGTTCTGCCAAAATCATGCCGGAAGAAATGGATGGCGTGGATCATTATCTGGTAAGCTGCCTGAAGCCCTGGGAGCCCTTTAATGTGGTCATTTTTCAGAAAATGGCGCGGCAGGCCATGGAAAAAATATACGGGTCAGGCAAAATTCCGATTCTGGCAGGAGGCACCGGCTTTTATATTCAGGCTGTTCTGTATGATATTGATTTTACGGAAAATGACGGCGATGACACTTACCGAAAAAAGCTGGAAACAATCGCTCACACAGAGAACGGTGCAAAGACCCTTCACGAAATGCTGCGCGACATCGATCCGAAGGCGGCGGAAGAGATTCACCCGAACAACACCAAACGAGTCATCCGGGCTCTGGAATTTCATGCTCAGACCAACCGCCCCATTTCCGAACACAATATGGAGCAGCGGACAAAGGAAAGCCCCTACGCTTTCCGTTATTTTGTGCTGACTGACGACAGAGAAGAGCTGTACAGGCGTATTGACAGCCGCGTGGACAGAATGATGAGCGATGGTCTGGTGGAGGAGGTAAGACATCTGATGGATATGGGCTGTGACCGCACCATGACCTCCATGCAGGGCCTTGGCTATAAGGAAATCATCGATTACCTGACCGGTGAAATCTCCCTTGAGGAAGCCGTTTACCGCATCAAACGTGACACTCGCCACTTCGCCAAACGCCAGATTACCTGGTTCAAACGGGAAAAAAATGTGATCTGGCTCGACAAGCGTGAGTATGAAGATGAAGAACAAATATTAACAACCATTTTAAAGTTGCTCTAACCAACAGATTTATATGAAGGGAATTTACCATGCTTGAAAATCAACTGAAAACCCAATACTCCGCCCTCGGTATCTCCGCCCCGGTCCTCCGGTTCGGCGAATCCATCCTTGAAACCCTGACCGACCGCTTCGCCTCCATCGACCGGATCGCAGAATACAACCAGCTCAAGGTTCTGAAAGCCATGCAGGATTGCCAGGTCCGTGAGGCCTGCCTGACAGGCACCACCGGCTATGGCTACAACGACATCGGAAGAGAGACCCTGGAAGCGGTCTACGCCCAAATCTTCCACACACAGGATGCTCTGGTCCGCCCTCAGATCACCTGCGGTACCCACGCCCTGGCCCTGGCTCTGATGAGCAACCTGCGCCCGGGGGACGAACTTTTAAGCCCTGTGGGCAGACCCTATGATACCCTGGAGGAGGTCATAGGTATCCGCCCCTCCAAAGGCTCCCTTGCGGAGTACGGTATTACCTACGCCCAAGTGGATCTGCTTTCTGACGGTTCCTTTGACTATGACGGAATCCGAAACGCGATCAACCAGAGGACAAAGCTGGTGACCATTCAGCGTTCCAAGGGCTACGCCACCCGGCCAACCCTGTCCGTGGAACGGATCGGCGAGCTGATTTCTTTTATCAAAAAAATAAAACCGGATGTGATCTGCATGGTGGATAACTGCTACGGAGAGTTCGTGGAAACCGTGGAGCCCACGGATGTGGGAGCGGATATGGCGGTTGGCTCCCTGATCAAAAACCCCGGTGGGGGACTGGCTCCCATCGGCGGCTACATTGCCGGCACAAAGGAATGTGTGAAAAACGCCGCTTACCGGCTGACCAGCCCGGGCCTTGGCAAAGAGGTGGGCGCAAGCCTTGGCGTTCTGCCCAATCTATATCAGGGGCTGTTCCTGGCTCCTACCGTGACAGCCAGCGCCCTGAAGGGAGCCATTTTCGCTGCAAATCTCTATGAACGGCTGGGCTTTTCGGTCTTTCCTGACAGCAGCGCTTCCCGGCATGATATCATCCAGGCGGTGACTTTTGGAAGGCCGGAGGGCGTGATCGCCTTCTGCCAGGGAATTCAGGCGGCAGCCCCCGTGGATTCCTTTGTGACTCCGGAGCCCTGGGATATGCCAGGGTATGATGCCCCTGTGATCATGGCGGCCGGAGCCTTTGTATCCGGCTCCAGCATTGAACTGTCCGCGGATGGTCCTGTCCGCCCGCCCTATACAGTCTATTTTCAGGGCGGACTGACCTGGCCCCACGCCAAATTCGGAATCCTCAAAAGCGTGCAGTCCCTTCTGGATCAGGGGATGATAAAAATTTAATTTTCTTAGTATACATGACCGGAATTTTATGATAGTATATTCAATGACTTGTGAATTTTGCCCGCACCTGGAGAGGGAAAGGCATTTATGAAATCAGACACCGGTTCATCAGCTCTGCCCTACGAGCGCTTCCTTTCATGCGGTGCTGGGGCATTGACTGACGCAGAGCTTGTGGCAGTGATTCTGCGCACAGGCACAAAAGATAAAAGCGCTCTGCAGCTTGCGCAGGAGGTTCTGGCCTCCTGTGGTATGCAGGAGAATCTGACCGTTCTGTATCAGCTGACCCTTCCTGATCTTTTAAAGCTTCATGGTATCGGAGAGGTGAAGGCTGTCAAGCTGCTGGCTCTGGCGGAGCTTTCCAGACGGATGTCGCAGCAGAGTATTCATTCTGAATTGTCCTTTCAGAATTCAGGCAAGGTGGCGGCTTATTATATGGAAACGCTTCGTCACTTCAGAACCGAACAGGTGCTGGCTGTGTTTCTGGACGGGAGAGGATATTATCTGGGGGAAGAGAAGCTCTCTTCGGGAACAGTAAACGCTTCTCTGATTTCTCCAAGAGAGGTTTTCATTGCGGCACTTCGCCATAATGCGGGCGGATTTATCCTTTTGCACAACCATCCCAGCGGGGACTGTACGCCTTCCGCCCAGGATCAGGCCATTACCGCCAAAATTCTGGAGGGAGGGAAGCTGATTAATCTGCCGCTGATCGACCATATTATTATCGGGGACCATACATATACAAGCTTTCGCGAGCTTGGACAGATTTAGAAAGGGGTAGGATACTTTGGGAACAAACATATTCGGGATTGACCTTGGAACCAACAATATTAAAATTTACTCGCAGAACGACGACGGCTACGTCATTGAGAAAAACATGATTGCCATCGAGAATAAAAAAAATATTTTCGCTTACGGCGACAGCGCATATGAGATGTTTGAAAAGGCGCCTTCCAATATCCGGGTATCTTTTCCGTTAAATAACGGCGTCATTGCAGACATCCGGGATATGGAGGTGCTGATCCGGTATTTTATCTCAGATATCTGTAAGGGAAAGGCTCTGCAGGCAGACTATTACATGGCGGTTCCCACGGATGTGACGGACGTGGAGAGAAGAGCTTTCTACGACCTGGTCAAAAACGCAGGTGTGAAGGCGAAGGAGGTTTATGTGGTGGAAAAGGCGGTGGCTGACGGGCTTGGCCTTGGCATTGACGTAAAGACCGCCATCGGCGCCCTGATTGTGGACATCGGTTTCCACACCACAGAGATTTCCCTGATCTCTCTGGGCGGCATCGTATTAAGCCGTCTGATCAAGACCGGAGGACTGAAATTTGACGAGACCATCAAATCCACCATACGTAAGGAGTACAATCTGGTGATCGGCTCCAAGACCTCTGAAAAGCTGAAGATCAGCTTAAAGGAGCTGGAGGAGACCAATCAGAAGGCTGTTGTTTTCGGCAGGGATATCGTGACCGGGCTTCCCATGGAGAGAACTGTGGACCTGGAGGTCATCGACGCGGCTCTGGCGGAACAATACGCCGGGATTATTGATCATGTCAAGCTGATTCTGGAACGGACGCCGCCGGAGCTTTCCGCGGATATTTACCGCAATGGCCTGTATCTGACCGGAGGCGCTTCCCAGATCGTCCATTTCGCCGAACAGCTGTCGGCAGGAACCGGCCTGAAGGTGATTTCTGCGGAGAATCCGGTGACCAGCGTGGCCGCCGGTCTGGCCAGGGTGATCAATGAGGACTATTTCAAAACCGTTGCTTTTGCTGTAGAAGGAATGAATAAATGAGTCCGGTTGTCAAAAAAAAGGGAGAAAAATTTACGATACCAAGTAAATATCTCCTTTTTGCTTTATCT
>JAJQID010000177.1 GCA_021199405.1 Lachnospiraceae bacterium | reverse complement strand
GAAATACAGCGGACTGATTGTGGCGGGGCTGTATTTTCTGGGAATCGCGGTGGGGATTCTGGTGGCCTTTCTTTTCAAGAAAACGCTGTTCAGCGGGGAGGCGGTGCCCTTTGTGCTGGAGCTGCCCAATTATCGGCTGCCCTCCGCCAGAAATGTATTGCAGCTTTTGTGGGAAAAAGCGAAGGATTTCCTGCACCGGGCCTTCACTATTATCCTGTTGGCCACCATTGTGATCTGGTTTTTACAGACCTTTGATCTGAGGCTGAACGTGGTGACGGACTCTCAGGACAGTATTCTGGCGGCGGTGGCCGGAGTTCTGGCGCCGCTCTTTCAACCTCTTGGACTGGGAGACTGGCGCATCTGCACTTCTCTGATCAGCGGATTTATGGCAAAGGAGAGTGTGGTTTCCACCATGGAGCTTCTTTTTGCGGGAGAGGTGGCCTCCATTCTGTCCCCGTTAAACGCGGCGACCTTGCTGGTGTTCAGTCTGCTGTATACCCCATGCGTGGCGGCGATTGCTTCCATCAGAAGAGAACTGGGCGGCAAATGGGCCGTAGGCGTGGTGGTAGAGCAGTGCGTCATTGCCTGGCTGGCGGCGGGCGCGGTGCGCCTGATCGGGCTGTTGATGGGGATGGCGTAAGGAACAGGAAGCGGAGGAAACCAATGAGCAGATTGTGGTACAGGCAACCGGCGAAGGAGTGGGAGGAAGCCCTTCCTCTGGGCAACGGCAGGCTGGGCGCCATGGTGTACGGCGGTGTGGACAGGGAGTGTGTTCAGGTCAACGAGGAGAGTATGTGGTACGGCGGTCCTGTGAACCGGATCAATCCGGATGCCGGAAAGATGCTTCCGGTAGTCAGACAGCTGCTGCGGGAGGGAAAGCCTCAGGAAGCGGAGAAGCTGATGGATCTGACCTTTGCGGGCTGCCCGGACAGCATGCACCCTTATCAGACTCTGGGGGAAATCCAGTTTTATTTTGACGGGATCAATGGAAAGGCAGCGGATACCATTGGCCGCTTCCGCAAATCCTTTGACCTGGAAGGAGTGGGAGGGTATGAGAGAAGTCTTTCTCTGGATGAGGCTGTGTGTCAGGTGAAGTTTCAGGATCGGAAAACTAGGCATTCCAGAGAGTTTCTGATCTCAAAGCCGGCGGACTGTCTGCTGATGCATTTTCGCGCAGCCGGAGCGGAAAAGCTGAATTTTTATGTTCAGCTGAGAAGGGAAAAGAGCTTCGACGGGGTGGAAAAGCTTGGGAACGACGGCGTTTTGCTGCATGGGAATCTGGGCAGGGGCGGCAGCGGGTTTGCCATGGCGCTGCAGGCTTCAGTGAAGGGCGGCAGAGTGCAGGTGTTGGGAGAGACGTTGCGGGTGGAGGATGCGGAAGAAGCCATACTTTATTTTACGGCGGACACCACCTGGCATTACCGGAAGAAAGAATGGAACGCGTTTCTGGCGGGTCCTGATTGTTCGGAGAAGGAATTCCTGAAGGAAAAACTGCAAAACAGGTTGAAAAGCGCCATGGAGAAGTCATGGGAGGAGCTGCTTGCGGAGCATAAAGCGGATTATTCTTCACTGTATAACAGGTTTTCCTTTTCTCTGAAAGGCGACGAGGCTTATGAACAGGAGCCCACGGATGCCCGTCTGGCCGCTGTCAAGGAAGGAAGAAGGGACCTGGGCCTTGACCGGCTGCTGATGGATTACGGCAGATACCTGATGATTTCCTGCTCCCGGCCGGGCGGTCTTCCGGCTACTCTGCAGGGGCTGTGGAATGCTTCCATGACGCCGCCCTGGGACAGCAAATATACGATTAACATCAACACGGAAATGAATTACTGGATGGCGGAGAGCTGTGCCTTATCGGAATGCCATCTGCCCTTATTTGACCTGATTGGGAGAATACAGGAGAATGGCCGCCTGACTGCCCGGGAAATGTACGGCTGTCGGGGTTTTGTGTGCCATCACAATACGGATATCAACGGAGATACCGCGCCCCAGGATATCTGGCACGCCGGTTCCTACTGGGTCATGGGCGCGGCCTGGCTGTGCACCCACCTGTGGACTCATTACCAATATACCCTTGACCGGAACTTTCTGGAGAAGGCCTTTCCGGTGATGGCGGAGGCGGCGCTGTTTTTCGTGGATTTTCTGACGGAGGAGGGCGGATATCTGGCCACCAACCCCAGTGTGTCCCCAGAGAATACCTATCTTCTGCCTGACGGCAGCAGGGGGTGCGTCTGCATCGGGGCGTCCATGGACAATCAGATTCTGCGGGAGCTGTTTGGCGATGTGCTTGCAGCCTGGGAGGTGCTGGAGGGGCAGGAATACCATATCGAGGGTGTGGAAGATATTTCGGAGCTGACGAAGGAAATTTCCCAATGTATGGACAGGCTCAGGCCGGATCTGATCAGTCCGTCCCATGGAACCTTGCAGGAGTGGGCGGAGGATTACGAGGAGGCGGAGCCCGGCCACAGGCACATTTCCCACCTTTTTGCTCTGTATCCGGGAAAGCAGATTACCATGGATCAGACGCCTGAGCTTGCCGTGGCGGCGCGAAAAACGCTGGAGAGGCGTCTGGCCAACGGCGGCGGTCATACCGGCTGGAGCCGGGCCTGGATCATCAGCTTCTGGGCCTGCCTGTGGGATGGGGAGAAGGCTTATGAAAATATTCAGAAGCTTCTGGAAATTTCAACCTATCCCAATCTGTTTGACAGGCATCCGCCCTTTCAGATCGACGGGAATTTTGGTGTCTGTGCCGGAATCTGCAATATGCTGGTTCAGTGCAGAGACGATTCTGTGGTTCTGCTTCCCGCTTTGCCGAAGGCCTGGGAGAGCGGTTCCGTCAGGGGGCTTCGCCTGATGGGAAACACTTCCATTGACATGACCTGGGAGAAGGGAGAATTGAAGGAGGCGGTGATTTGGGCCGATTCGGACTATCAGACAGAAATGATTTATCAGGGCAGAAAAAGAACGGTACGGATAAAAAGGGGTGAAGGGAAACGAATCTGGTGAAGCAGAAGTGAGGAAGGCTTTGACGGTACGGGAAGCGGTTGAAGCTGTGATCCGGGAAAATGGTGGTTTGGCGTTAAATCATCTCTGATTTGCGATAAAAATAATGGTAAATTGGTTGCCCGGATTTAAAAAGGATGATAGAATGTTTTTTGGTTATTATGACTCATGAAGGAGGGCTGAAATGACAGACGAAGAAAGAAGGCAGTTAAAGCTCCACGCGGTGGGCGTCAGGGAGGGAATATTGATCGGCACCCACAGCGCGAAGTGCGGACATCCGGGCGGAAGCCTGTCCGCTGCGGACATGTTTACTTATTTATATTTCAGAGAAATGAGAATTGACCCGAAGGAGCCCAAAAATCCAGACAGAGACCGCTTTGTTCTCTCCAAGGGGCATACGGCGCCGGGACTGTACGGGGCGCTGGCGGAGCGGGGCTTTTTTCCGAAGGAGGATCTGACCACGCTGCGGCACATTGATTCCTATCTGCAGGGCCATCCCAATATGCATACCGTTCCCGGTGTGGACATGTCTACCGGCTCTCTGGGCCAGGGTATTTCCGTTGCCGCCGGTATGGCGAAGGGAGCGAAATATCTGAAAAAGGACATCAACGTCTATACCGTCCTGGGAGATGGGGAGCTGGCGGAGGGTCAGGTCTGGGAGGCGTCCATGTTTGCAGCCCACTATCATCTGGACAATTTCTGTGTGATCGTGGATCTGAACGGCCTGCAGATCAGCGGCCCCACGGAGCTTGTCATGAATACGAAGCCGGTGGATGAAAAGTTCCGCTCCTTTGGCTTTGATGTGACGGAGATTGATGGTCACAGCTTTGACGAGATGGAGGAGGCATTTGCCCGGTTCCATGCAAATCATGGCAGCGGAAAGCCCACGGCAATTCTGATGCACACCATCAAGGGAAAGGACGTCAGCTTCATGGAAAATGAGGTGGACTGGCACGGTAAGGCGCCCAATGATGAGCAATTTGAGACAGGGATGGCAGATCTGGCCGCCATTCGCGCGGGATTGGAGGCACAAGTATGAGTGAAATAAAAAAAATCGCGACCCGGGACAGCTATGGAAATGCATTAAAGGAGCTGGGCGCCGCCCATGAGGATGTGGTGGTGCTGGATGCGGACCTTGGCAACGCCACCAAGACCCTGACCTTTCATAAAGCCTTCCCGGACAGATATTTTGACTGCGGCATCGCGGAGGCCAATATGATGTGCGTGGC
>JAJQID010000263.1 GCA_021199405.1 Lachnospiraceae bacterium | reverse complement strand
ATTATATCACAGGCCCCAAGATCGTTACCGATGAGACCAAGAAGGCCATGAAGCAGATTCTGACCGACATTCAGGACGGCACCTTTGCCAAGAACTGGCTGCTGGAGAATTCTGTGGGAGCGCCTCACTTCAACGCCATGAGAAAGCGGGCTGCGGCACATCCCTCCGAGGCGGTAGGCGCGGAGCTGCGTAAGCTCTATAGCTGGAACAACGAGGGCAAGCTGATTGATAACTAAGGAACCGTCGGAAAATAACTTAGGCGGCGCAGGATGCATAAGTTATTGATCGACAGTTCCTTAGTGTTCGGAATTTCTGAATATTAAAAATGATTGCGGATAGGGCGTTTGCCCTATCCGTTTGTGCGCTAATTTTTCCGCAATTTGGACTGGTGCTTGGCGGCACGGTCACCTTGCTGGGAGATACGCTTCTCCGACTTTATGGTACCAATGATGAGGAGACCGCTTATGGTCTGATCCGCCTGCACTATATTTGCAGGATTTATTTCCTGTGCGGGATCATGGATGTGTTTGTAGGACTGATGCGGGGCATGGGATATGCGGTCACGCCGATGATTGTGTCGCTGACGGGAGCCTGCCTGCTTCGGATTGTCTGGATTCTGACAGTTTTCCGCTTCTTCGGAACGCTGGAGTCGCTGTATCTGTCTTATTCCGTGACCTGGATTGTGACAGCCACGGTGCATTGCATCTGTTTCATTCGCGCTTATAAAAAGAAAAAGTCTTTGCAAAAAGGTATTTTCACTTGAAACATATGTTCGATTATGCTAGTATCAGTAAGAGATCATTGAGGAGTAAGCAATGTACGCATATTTACGGGGACAACTGGCCAGCGTCTGGGAGGACGGTATTATTGTGGATGTACATGATGTGGGATATCGTGTGCTTATGAGCGGAGCCTCCATTTCTTCCCTGCCTCCTGTAGGGGAGGAAGTAAAGATTTACACCTATACCTGTGTCAGGGAGGATGCATTTTTACTTTACGGTTTTTTGAGTCAGGCAGATCTGGATATTTTCAAACAGTGTATTACCGTTTCGGGAATTGGTCCCAAGGGCGGTATGGCAATCCTGTCTGTGATGGATGCTGACGCTCTGCGCTTTGCCATTATTTCCGGGGATTCGAAGGCTATCTCCAGAGCGCCGGGAATTGGACCGAAAACCGCCCAGCGGCTGATTCTGGAGCTGAAGGACAAGATTTCCGTGGAGGAGGTTCTGGAGCAGAGAGCACTGGAGGGCGGCACCATGGGAAGTGGGTCATTTACAAGCTCCAACATGCAGGAGGCAGTGGAAGCGCTGACGGCTCTGGGATACAGCTCGTCGGACGCTCTGCGGGCGGTAAAGAGTGTGGAGAACGCTGCGGACATGGACGTGGAGGCGCTGCTGAAACAGGCGTTAAAGCATATATTCTGAGCTGTGAAAGCGAATTTTGCTGAAATGTCACAGAAATCACAGCCGCCCGAAAGCTCTGAACCTTTTATGAAGGGCACTGAGAAATATATCAAAGAAACAGGAATGAAATAATATGGCACGAACCATTGATACCGGCATCCAGGAAGAGGATCTTCGGGTAGAGGGTTCTCTGCGGCCAAGGCTTCTGCAGGATTATATCGGGCAGGATAAGGTCAAGGAGACGCTTAAAATTTATATAGACGCGGCCAGGTCCAGGCAGGAGCCGCTGGATCATGTACTGTTTTACGGGCCTCCGGGGCTGGGAAAGACAACGCTGGCCAATATCATCGCCAATGAGCTTGGCGTCAACTGCAAGGTGACCAGCGGGCCTGCCATAGAGAAGCCGGGAGAGATGGCCGCCATTCTCAATAACCTGCAGGAGGGGGATGTGCTTTTTGTGGATGAAATTCACCGTCTCAACCGGCAGGTGGAGGAGGTGCTGTATCCCGCCATGGAGGATTACGCCATTGACATCATGATCGGCAAGGGGGCCACCGCCCGTTCCATCCGGCTGGATCTGCCCCGGTTTACCATGGTGGGGGCTACCACCAGATACGGTCTTCTGACAGCGCCCTTGAGAGACCGTTTCGGCATCATTCACCGGCTGGAGTTCTATACGGTGGATCAGCTGCGGGATATCGTTCTGCATTCTGCAGAGGTACTGAATGTCCGGATTGACGTCAGAGGAGCAGTGGAGATTGCGAGGAGAAGCCGGGGAACACCCAGGCTTGCCAATCGGATGCTGAAGCGTGTCCGGGACTTTGCCCAGGTCAAATATGACGGCGTCATCACAGAGCAGGTGGCAAAAATTGCGCTGGATCTGATGGATGTGGACAAGCTGGGGCTGGATCATCTGGACCGCAATATTCTGGAGACCATTATCTATAAATTTCAGGGCGGACCGGTGGGACTGGAAACTCTGGCGGCAGCTACCGGCGAGGACGCAGGCACCATAGAGGAGGTGTATGAGCCTTATTTAATCCAGAACGGTTTTCTGAACCGCACACCCAAGGGGAGAATGGCGACAGATGCGGCTTACGCACATTTAGGACTTGCAAAGTAACCGGGGATTGGATATAATTCAGTTATTCATACCAAGGAAAGCGGGGAAATGAAAGATGGACCAGAACCGCACCAATATTACAATTGCAGGAAAATCTTATCAGCTGGCGGGTCAGGAGTCTGATGAGTATCTGTCCAGACTGGCTGATTATATTGAGGCCAAATATCAGGAATTTGGTCAGGATATGGCTTTTCGCTCCCAGCCTATCGACAAACAGCATCTGCTCTTGCAGATTAATATCGCGGACGATTATTTTAAAAGCAAGGAGCAGGCTTCCGTTTATGTGCGCCAGAACGCGGAGAAGGATGCGGAGCTTCGCGATCTTCAACAGAAGCTGGCAGACCTGAAAATCCGGTATGATAACGCTCAGGCTGATGTCAAGAAGCTGGAGAAATCCAACCAGACGCTGAAGAAGCGTCTGCTGGAGTATGAAAAAGGAACCGAGAAAAATACTGACAAAGGCTCCGGCTCCACCAGGAAAACAGGCAGAAACGCGGCTTCTTCGGAAGGTGTAAAAACGGAAAGTGCGGATCAGGCAGCACCAGAAAGAACTGCTCCTGATATTTCTGCTGACAATTGATGCAAGATTTTGAGGCTGCCATACTCAGGCAGCCTTTTTATGTGAAAGAGATTGCTGATTCTGAAAGGAAAATATGACTGTAAAAAAAGTAGAGCTGATGGCTCCCGCCGGCTCTCCGGAGGGATTTCTGGGCGCAATTTACGCTGGGGCTGACGCTGTCTATGTGGGCGGGGAGAAATTCTCCGCAAGGGCATACGCCAATAATCTGGATACAGAATCGCTCTGCGGCTGTATCCGTTATGCCCATTTGTTTGGCCGCAGAGTATACCTGACACTGAATACTTTGATAAAAGAGAGAGAATTTCCTGAAATTTTTGACTTTGTGTGCCCCTTCTACGAAGCCGGTCTGGACGGCGTAATCCTTCAGGATTTCGGCGTTCTCCGTTTCCTGAAAAGGGAATTTCCGGGACTTCAGCTTCATGCCAGTACCCAGATGGCAATTACCGGCCCGGCTATTGTGCCCTGGTGCAAGGAACAGGGCATTTCCCGGATTGTTCCCGCCAGAGAGTTAAGTCTTTCTGAATTAAAGGCTATCAGGGATGCGGACATTGAGGTGGAGTGCTTTATTCATGGCGCCATGTGCTATTGCTATTCCGGACAGTGCCTGATGAGCAGCGTTCTGGGCGGCAGAAGCGGAAACCGGGGAAGATGCGCTCAGCCCTGCCGTCTGCCTTACAGCGTGGAAGGGGAGAACCTTCACAGAAGGGAGAGTTATCCGCTGAGTTTGAAGGATATGTGTACTATCAACCATATCCCGGAGTTGATTCAGGCGGGAATGAGTTCCTTTAAAATTGAGGGCCGAATGAAAAAAAGTGAGTATGCGGCGGGTGTGACGGCCATCTACCGCAAATATATTGACCTTTATTATGAGCAGCCGGACCGGCCCCTGCGAATTTCCAGAGAGGATCGGGAGATTTTAAATCGTCTCTATATTCGCAGCGACGCCCGGGACGGGTATCTGTTTCGCCACAGCGGACAGGAGATGATCACCGCAGGGAAACCGGGCTATGAAGAGGTGCCGCAGGAGCTGCTGTATCAGATTCGCGGCAAATACCTGGGGAAAAGACTGACATGGCCGGTCTCCATGAAAGCGGAGTTTGCGGCCGGTCAGCCTGCGAAGCTGAGGCTGAGGGTCGATTTGGATTCTTCAGTACATGAAG
>JAJQID010000115.1 GCA_021199405.1 Lachnospiraceae bacterium | reverse complement strand
AATATATCAGAAAAGCAGAGGAATGCAAGACTATTCCGGTTTATCCGGGTTAGGGAGGAACGTAATGGATGTGACGAAGGTCGGAGCTGCTATTCGTTACAAGAGGATAAGGGAAGGGTACACTCAACAGGAGCTTGCAGAATTCCTTGGTATTAGTTATCAGGCAGTATCCAAATGGGAGAGAGGTTTGTGCGTTCCCGATACAATGTATCTTTCTAAATTAGCTGAAATACTAAATATCGAATTGATGGATTTGCTGGATAGAAATATAAAGTTCTTGGATGAGGAATGGAAGGGCGCTTTAGATCTTTCACATGCTGCATGGGAACAGAGACTTCAAGGCGACAGAAATAAGCTGTTGCAGATTTATCCAATGATTTTATGTTATTTTATGCTTGCTGGAATACGTGATATTACAATATGTTCAAATATTCGGGAGGTATCACTGATACGTGACATATATAATGATGGGCATAAATATGGGCTGGAGATAAAATATTTGATTTCCGGAAACAAAAAAATTGAATTAAAAGAAAGTACAATGTATATTGATGATCTGGTATTTTTATATGGTTCAAACCTTACAAAATATTTTTGGCATGGTATGGATCGTAAGGACGGAGTCAGTATACTTACAAGGAAATTTACAGGAGTTCAACAGACGGGTGTGGCAGTGGATATGCAGCGTCTGATAACGAAAACAAAAGCAGGAGATCAAAGTATTCTTCCGGTTATGTTTGTTCCTGATGGTTTTTCTCGTGTCTTTGCTTCAGGTATATCGCAACTTATTAATAAAATGAATTTATATGCTGAACCTCTTGCAAGGGGAATGGTTAGTTGTGTTATTACAAGAGAAGAAGAATGCATCAATGTATTGAATTGCAAAAACGCAGTAGAAAGCATGACAGGCGAAAAAATGTATGATTTAGAAGAGGTTTCCAGAGCAAGGAATCTGCTTTTAAAATAAATATGCAGTATCGAAAAAGGCTGATCTTTGGGGTGTAAGGTCAGCTTTTTTTGATTTATGGGTTACTATGTGAAAATCATATTAACTAAACCAGCGGTTTATTGAATTGATTATTGAATTTGGTAGAATTATATGAAGTGGATGACATAGTATGCATAATATCACAGGGCAAAAAATAATCGTATCAGGATTGGAAAGAATTATATATGGGAAGAATTGCTGAAACCGCAAAGATATACCGAAATGTGAAGCTCAGGGATTGTGACATTATGGATTATACCTGTGTCGCGGACGATTGTGATCTTATAAGCGTGGTAATGAATGAACATTCTGAGTTTGGCAGAAGAACGATTGTCAGAGATTCAACGATAGGATATGGCTCTTATACCGGTGAGAATTGCCGTATTAAGAATGCTGAAATAGGAAAGTATACTTCGATAGGATGGGGTGTGTCGGTAGTTGGCGGGGATAAAAAAGCGCATAATTATTTAAATACCTCGATGTATACTCCATATTGGTATAAAAGGACATTTGGGGTTGAAGGAATGAAAATGCCGGAAGGAGCAAAAATTCATATTGGAAATGATGTGTGGATTGGCTGTAATGTGGTCATTTTAAATGGACTTACAATAGGTGACGGAGCTGTCGTGGGGGGGGTACCACTGTAACCAAGGATGTCCCACCATATACAGTGGTTGCAGGAAATCCGGCCAGAGTTCTGCGAAAGCGTTTTAATGATCAATTGATAGAAAGGCTTCTGGAGGTACGCTGGTGGGAGTTTCCGCCGGAAATGATAGCTGAGAATGTTGAACTTTTTCATAATGAGCTCAATGAGGATATCATGTGTGATATAGAGGATTTAAAGAAAAATTGGCAGGAGAATATATGGAGTCAATAAACTTAAAAGGGAAAAAACTTCTGATTATGGGGGCAACAGCGCAGACGGTTCCATTTGTCGAAACGGCAAAGGAGATGGGGATTATTACATATGTCGCGGACCATCTTGAGGATTCTGTTGCAAAGAAGTATGCGGACAGGCCGTTGCTTGTCAATTGCCTGGATGTGGATGCGCTTGAAAAAATTGTCAGAGATGAAAGTATAGACGGCGTGCTGGTGGGATGTGCGGACATTCTTGTACCATATTATGCTGAGTTGGCTGAAAGAACAGGCAAGTTCTGCTATGTAACAGGGAAGCAGGCTTCTGTGTTGGGAAACAAAAAAGGATTAAAAAAAAGCCTGAGAAAATATGGGCTTCCTACAATTCCGGAGTATTTTCCTGATGAATATGGAAATTACGAAACAATAAAATTTCATTTTCCTGTTTTCGTTAAACCGGTAGATAATAATAGCGCGAAGGGAATGTCAGTTTGTTATTGCGAGGAGGAGTTTGAAGCTGCTAAAGAAAAGGCGCTGGCAGCATCCCGGTCAAAGACAATTCTTGTTGAGGATTACATGGTATGTGATGATATAACGGTTTCGTATACCCTGGTAGATGGAGAGGTTCATGTAGTTTCGATATATGACAGATATGTGAATCGGGAACAGAAGGGAGTAGGAACAATACCAACCGGACTTTTATATCCGTCAAAATATACCGATTTATATTTTGAAACTGCTCATGACAAGGTGTGTAAGATGTTTCCAGCTCTTGATATGAAAAATGGCGTTCTTTCTATTCAGGCCTTTGTGTGCGATGGAAAAATTATGTTTTATGATCCGGCATTTCGCACGACTGGCGGTCAGGGATATCTTTTTTATAAGTATTTTGGAATGTGCGATCAGATAAAAATGCTGATCAGATTTGCACTTACCGGTTCCATGGTAGATGAAAAGGAGAACATAAAATGGCAGTGTAATTTCGGATCGAGTTGTGCAATGAATCTTGTAATCCTGATAAAAACCGGTGTGATTGGTAAGATTGAGGGGTTAGAACAGATTAAAGATTTGCCGGGGGTTTTAAATATAACACAATGCCATTTTGAAGGTGATGGGGTTACTAATTATGGAACACTGGATCAAACATTAGCAAGGCTCCATTTAATTGCAGATTCAAAGGAAAATTTAAGGGAATTAATCAAAAAAATTTTGAATTTGGTAAAGGTCGTTGACTGTAGTGGAAACAACATGCTGCTTGGACAGCAATTTGATTATAACGAATTATAATTAGGGGGCGTAAGATGAAAAGGATTATTTCGCTTTTTTTATGTTTTGTTTGTTCAGTGTCTTTATTAGTTGGATGTGGTACAACAGAGGAAAATGTGGAAGATAGGGTGTTTACATTGAATGTCAATGAGACAAGTTTCGCATCCATTGTTCAGTTTGTAATACAAGAAAAGAATTTATTAGAGAAATATATGCCAGAAGGAGTAACAGTTGAGTATTCATCCTTGTCATCAGGCACTGAAATGAGGGATGCATTGATTACGGGTGATGTTAGTGTTGCTGCACCTAACATATTTGTTTTCACAACAGCAGTATCAAATGGAATAGATTTGACATATATCGCGCGAGAGGGATATCAGGGAGTATATAATTTATATACAAATGATGAGAATATCACATCAATTACTGATTTGAACGAGTCCTCAAAAATAAGTGTTCCTGCATTGACAGGAGGGCCTCATTTGACATTTTTGTGTATGGCAAAAGACGCAGGCATAGATCCAAGTATTTTTTCACAATCCTATTTGATTTTGAGTAATGGGGACGCACTGGCATCTTTGCAAAGTAAGGTGGAAGGTCTGAATGCGTCAATGATATCATTCCCGACTAATAACAAGTGCTCAGAAGATGATGGAATATATCTGCTTGCAGATGGTTCAGAGACTGTAAAAAAATGGGATATATGTGCAGTGTTCTGTTGCAGTACGGCATATGCTGAGGAGAATCCGGACTTGATTGAGGCTTTCTATAAAGCATATGAGGAAGCGATGGAGAGTTACTATACTGAATTTGATTATTGGGTAGAGCTTGCTGTTGAGAAGTGGGGAATTTCAGAAGAAGTGGCAAGAGAGAACCTTGAGACTTTCCCGTTTGAAATTTGCAATCCGGAAATGTTCGATGAACTTATGTCATTTGTCGCGGACGCTGGCGTATTTGAAGGCGAGGTTCCAACCTGGGATGAGATAAACAAGTTTGAGATAAGCGAGTAAAATGAGCAGCATAGTAGGTTTGGATGAGGTAACGGCAGTCTAATGAATAATATAAAGAAAATTATAAAAAATGATACGTTTCAGTCAGTACTTTGGATTTGTGCATTGCTGGCACTTTGGGAAATTGCACCCAGATGCGGGTGGGTAAGCTCCTATCTGCTTCCGCCATTTAGTAAAGTAGTGTCTACATTGTGGGAACAATTGCGTACAAATAACCTGGCGCTGATGACATGGAATTCTCTACAGCTTGTCCTGATCGGGACATTGGTTTCTATGGCAATTGCAATTGTCGCTGCGTTTTTGTGCATGTGGTGCAAACCAATAGAAAATTTATTCAAGGCTTTATGTACAATTTTTAATCCTCTTCCCGGAATGGCTATTATGCCGCTTATTCTCATGTGGTTTGGTCTCAGCACTGGTTCGATGATTGCATTGATGGCCCATGGCGTCGTCTGGCCGCTGGTAACAGAGCTGTTGGCCGGATTTCGGTCCGTCCCTAAAATATACAGGGAATATGCAAAGAATATCGGTGTTGATGTTGCAACGGAGACGAGAACGATCCTGCTCATTGCGATTATGCCGTATTTTCTCTCAGGATTGAGAATCGGTTGGGGCCGTGCATGGCGCGCATTGATAAGTGCGGAGATGGTATTTGGAATTGTCGGCTCTCTCGGAGGGATTGGATATTATATTTTTATTCAGAGAGCGTATGGCAATCTGACCAAGGTAATGGCGGGCGTTCTTGTCATTGTAATTATCGGAATTTTAATTGAACAAATCTTTCGTCAGATTGAGAAGCATACTATTGAAAAGTGGGGTATGACAAATGACTAATGAGCCTGTTTTAAGCATGCGCAATATAAAAAAAGTATTTTCAATGCCGGATGAGCATGACAAATTACAGGTGTTGCAAGGCATTTCCTTAGATGTTGCGAAGGGGGAGTTTGTTTGCATTCTTGGATATTCCGGGTGTGGGAAATCTACCTTGCTTCGGATTGCGTCCAGATTGGAGCAGCAGGACGAGGGGGAAATTTTATTAAACGGCAAACCTTACTTAACACCAAGCAAGGAAGTGTTGATGTTATTCCAGGATTTTAACCAGTTATTTCCGTGGATGACTGTTTTAAAGAATGTAATGTATCCATTGAAACATATTAAAAACGATTATTCAAAAGCTGAGATAATTGAGAAGGCGGAATCTATTATTGATTTGGTGGGACTTTCAAAGTTTAAAAACAGTTATCCGCATGAATTGTCCGGCGGCATGAAACAACGCATTGCAGTAGCCAGGGCGCTGGTCGTTCAGCCCCAGGTTCTGTTGATGGACGAGCCGTTTGCTGCACTGGATGCCACGACCAGAGCAAACCTGCAGGAATTGACCAAAAGAATGTGCGCAGAGAATGATGTGTCTGTTTTGTTTGTCACACATAATGTTGAAGAGGCGATTTTGCTTGGCGACAGAATTGTAATAATGAACAATCAGACAGGAAAGATTGAGCAAATCCTTGAAAATAAAATGCGGGGAAACAGATCAAAACAGGAAATGGACAGTTTTGTCGGGGAAGTGATTGAAATCTTGAACGAGCAGCAGAAGAGCGTGTCTCTTGTTTCCTGAGAGACAGGATTGCTGGACATTATATGAAATGTGGACATGTAATCCGCTGAGAGGGAGGATAATACCATGATGAAACAGCTATCAGATTATGAACCATATGAGAATTATTACCATTTTGTGGGATCAGCAAAGTACAGGAAGAATTTATTTTATTCCGAGGATATTCGTTTGAGCCTGCAAAAGATTATTCAGGAGATTCTGGAAAAGAAAGAGATAGAAGTCGCTGCAGTGACCGTAGCCTATAATCATGTTCATGTTTTATTGAAGTCAGATTTGTCCCCAAGCCAGATTGGAATGACATTATTTGGTGCTTCGTCCCGATTGCTGCGCAAGGAATACCCCATACTGGTTCAGGAGGCTGAGAAAGGCTTATGGGGCGGGAAATCCTGGAAGGCAATCAGAGATGAAGCGCATCTGGAGCATTGCAGGTCCTACATTCAGAGACATCTGCCAGATAATACAAAGATGGATGAGGCAATATAAATTTTGGTAAAGTTCATATGGTTTGCAGTATCCGGCGCCGTGATCAATTCAGGAGCCGGATTTTTTGAAAGTCACTTTACTCGCTCCGAAGGCTCCACTGTAGTAAAACTATGGGTTTCTCACAGAAAGGTGAGCAATGAGCATAGTGAGTTTCCGGACACCTATGTGATATTCATCTGTGACTTTGACCCGGTGGGTGCGGAACTGTACCGATACAGCCGTGAGATGGTCTGCCGGGAAACAGGTACAACACTGGGCGATGGTATATACACAATTTATTTGAGTACAAAAGGGAAGAATAAAGACGAGGTTCCGTCAGAGTTAGTCAGTTTCCTGGAATATGTCGGGAATCCTGCGATGAAGGAGAAAACAGATCCCTTTGTCAGGTCGTTGGAGACGCAGATTTCCACCATCAAAAGGAACTGGGAATGGAGAAATAAGTATGTGTTGACCTGTGTACAAACGATGACTGTAAGGACGTAGCCGCTGCTGAGAGATGGGAAATCATCTTTGACGCCGCGGCTCCATATTTTAGAAAAAATTTATAGAAAGGACGACCTGTCGACCATGTCGAAATCGCAGATGTGTTATACTTACATTGTCGACAGCAGATGACATCTTACGCTTTATTTCGTAGGTATCATAAGATAAGCTGCCGCCGATGTACATCATTTTCATCTGTGATTTTGATCTGTTTGGTTATGGCAAATATCGCTATACCTTTCAGAACCGCTGCCGGGAAGAGGAGGGGCTGCTGCTGGGGGATGAGGTCAACACTGTTTTTCTGAATACGAGGGGGAGCAATCCGGAGGAGGTGGAGCCGGAGCTTGTGGAATTTCTGAGATTTGTGAAGGACAATACCGGAAAAGATTCCAACGAATACCGTGACAACCGGGTACGGATGATGTATGATAAGGTGAAAAAACTGAAGACAATAGCGGAGATGGAGGTGAATTATATGGCGTCTTCATGGTGGTTGGAGGAAGAGAAGGAAAGGGCATATCAGGAAGGGGAAGCGAAAGGCGAAGCAAGAGGAGAAATGAAAGGCAGGATGCGAAAAGTAGTTGACTTATGCTGCCGCAAGCTTGCAAAGGGAAAATCTGCCGCGGAAATCGCTGATGACCTGGAATGTGATCTTTCCCAGATCAGCGAAATTTTGGAAGTGGTGCAAAAGTATGCGCCGGACTATGACATTGACAAAATTTTGGAGGAGCTGTGCTGAGGGGCTCTCTCATAGGTCGGATACGGATGAAGTGCTGTATGCCGGGTGTCAATATCCCAGCTCCATGGACCAGTATCCGCCGGTGGCGGTCTCAAAATAAGCCACATAGATGGTCTCCGCCAGAACCCATTCCATATTTTCCCTGTGGCCCTCCGACTCCATCCAGGCGGTAAAGACATCCTCGGCGCTGTTGTAGCCTTTGGCCAGATTTTCCCCTTTGACGAGGGAACTGACGGTATACCAGGGCTCGCCGTTGGGGCGGGTGTGGGACCAGGAGAGGGTCGCCTCGGCGGCTCTGATTCGGGCGGCTTCCTTCATATCCTCGTCCCAGGTAAGGGGAGATACCCCGATTTCCTCCCGATGTTCGTTTACCATGGCCAGCACCCTGTAGGCTTCCTCATAGTGGAAGGTGCCGGTGACAGCCTCCGTGCTGGTCTGAATGGTGATGGTTTCGTCCTCAGGGATGGAGACGGCAGAATTGCCGTTATCTGACAGAGCGTCCGTGTTTTCCTCGAGAACGGCGGAGGAAGGGGAGGCGGTCTCGCTTTCCTCATTTATTTCCGATTTGGTATCATATCCGGCGGAGACGGATACCGTAAACGCCAGAATCAGTAGAATTGTCAGAAGCTTTTGTCTCATCCTGTTATCACCCTTCGTTTCTCCCGCAGATATCGCATCGACAGTTCTTGTCGGCTGTCTGTGGGGAGAAATGAAATCTTTCGTTGCCGTAAGAGCGGCATTCTCGTTTCCCAGTTTAGCAGTTCTGCCCTTCTTTTTCAATCTGGGACAGGGAATGTTTTCCTTAAGATTTTCTTAATAAAGATTGTCTGAACCGGAACGGTTTGCTATAATGGCTTCAGGTAAAAAAGAAAAGGCCGCAGAACCCCGCGGCGGAATGGAGGACACATGAATTTTATAGGAATCGATCTGGGTACCAGCGCCGTGAAGCTTCTGTTAATGTCGGAGGGCGGCGAAATCTTAAAAATCGTTTCCAGGGAGTATCCGATCTTTTTCCCGAAGCCGGGCTGGTCCGAGCAGCATCCGGAGGACTGGTATGAACAGACGATTGTCGGCCTTGGCGAGCTGCTGGAGGGACAGGACAGGTCTCAGGTGGCGGGGATCAGCTTTGGCGGTCAGATGCACGGGCTGGTGATTCTGGATGAGAAGGATCAGGTCATTCGTCCGGCAATTCTGTGGAACGATGGGCGGACCGGGGCAGAGTGCGACTACTTAAATCAGGAGATTGGTAAGGAAAAGCTAAGCGAATATACGGCCAATATCGCCTTTGCCGGGTTCACCGCACCCAAGCTTTTGTGGCTTAAGAAAAACGAGCCGGAGAATTTTCAGAAAATCAAAAAAATCATGCTGCCCAAGGATTATCTGGCCTATCGGCTGACCGGCGTCCACAGCACTGACTATTCCGATGCCTCCGGGATGCTTCTTTTAGATGTAAAGAATAAAAAATGGTCGGCGCAGATGTGTGAAATCTGCGGCATTTCCGAGGATATGCTGCCCAGGCTTTTTGAAAGCTATGAAAAAATCGGCTGTGTGAAGCCTGGGGTGGCCGATCAGCTTGGAATCGGACATAATGTTGTGGTTGCTGCGGGAGCAGGGGACAACGCGGCGGCGGCTGTGGGAACCGGCACTGTGGGGGACGGACAGTGCAATCTTTCTCTGGGCACCAGCGGTACTCTGTTTATTTCCTCTGAGAAATTTCTGGTGGATTCTCAGAATGCCCTGCATGCTTTTGCTCACGCGGACGGACATTTTCATCTGATGGGCTGCATGCTCAGCGCGGCCTCCTGCAATAAGTGGTGGATGGAGGATATTCTATCCACGCAGGACTTTAACGGAGAGCAGGCGGGGATTGAAAAGCTGGGAGAGAATACGGTCTTTTTTCTGCCCTATCTGATGGGCGAGCGGTCTCCCCACAATGATCCCAGCGCCCGGGGAGCTTTTATCGGCATGAGCATGGATACCTCCCGGGCGGACATGACTCAGGCGGTGCTGGAGGGCGTGGCCTTCGCCCTGCGGGATTCCTTTGAGGTGGCCAGGAGCCAGGGCATCCATATTTCCTCCACGAAGATCTGCGGCGGCGGCGCGAAGAGCCCTCTTTGGAAAAGAATGATCGCCAATATTTTCAACATTCCGGTGCAGGTGCCTGCGGTGGAGGAGGGTCCCTCCATGGGCGGCGCCATGCTGGCGGCGGTGGCCTGCGGCGTATACGGCAGTGTGGAGGAAGCGGCGGCGCGGATTGTGAAGGTGGTGGACGAGGTGCGTCCGGAGCCTGAGCTGGCGGCGCGGTATGAGGAGAAATACAGACAGTTTGTGAAGCTGTATCCGGCGTTAAAGAAGAGCTATTCCGAGATTTACGGGGAATAAGTGCCCGGCAGACGGCTCTCTGGCGCAGATGCGGGGAAAAAGCGAGTGCGGAGAATTGGGAATCTGCAATGTCCGGCAAACGGATCGGCGGAGAAGCCGGGTTATTTTGAAGATGCTATGAGGGAAAAACAGACAGAATATCGGACCTGACAATACGAAAAAAGGTCAGAAGGGAAGAGACATGAAAATTTACAATGTGACAGATCCTGAATTTAAGAAATACGGTACGGTGATCACTCATCTGGATTTCACGGAGCTTGTGAAGGCGCTGGCCGATACGCCGGTGACGGAGGGCGTGGTCTATGAGCCTTCCGTGGAGAGTCTGGAAGCAGTTCCGCTGATGAAGCAGCTTTCTGAGATTTATTATGGGGAGATGCCTGTCCAGATCGGCTTCTGCAATGGTTACAACACGAAGCTGAACGCGCTGGAGTATCACAGGGACAGTGAAATCAATGTGTCCACCGGCGATTTTGTGCTGCTGCTGGGCAGTCGCCAGGATATTACGGAGGACTTTGTTTATGATACCGGGAAGGTGGAGGCCTTTCTGGTGCCTGCCGGTGTGGCGGTGGAGGTATATGCCACTACCCTGCATTACGCACCCTGTCGGGCGGACGGTAAGCCTTTCCAGGTGGCGGTAGTGCTTCCGAAAGATACCAACCTTCCCCTTCAGTACGCTCATCAGACGGAGGGCCCGGTGACGGAGGACCGACTGTTGGCAGCCCGCAATAAATGGCTCATCGGGCATAAGGACGGCGGTCTGGATGAGAGCGCCTACATCGGGATGATCGGGGAGAACCTGGAAATCTGAGCTTCACCTTAACTGATACAATATTTTTTCAAAGCATACACCCTCCGGTTCGGGGAGAAAGCAGGCATCAGACACAAGCAGGCATTTTCTCACGAAGCCGGAGGCTTTTTTGACGGCGGCGGTGAGAGCTTCCTGACTGGGAAACGGGGCGTTGGCCGGTGAGGGCGCTTTCACCAGCTCGGCGGCCAGAATGGCGGAGAAGAGATCGCCGGTGCCGTGGCGGGACTTGGAGACCCTTCTGGTGCGTAGCAGTGAGACCTGTTTCTCCTCTGGTATATGGTATTCTTCAGATGAGGAAATACTTTCTGTCAGATGTTTTTTATCTGTCATACATAGGTTCCCGATGAAGCTTTTACGGGGAATGCCGGTGATGACCACCTGCTTTGGCCCCATGGAGAGAAGCTTTTGTGCCAGTGTGACAAGCTCCTTTTGGGAAAAATCAGGACGCCAGGGCGTGCCGGTCAGGATGCAGGCTTCGGTTACATTCGGCGTGACCACATCCGCCAGAGAAACCAGGGAGCGCATGCTTTCCTGAATGTCCCCTCCGCAGGTCGCGTAGGCTCTGCCGTTGTCCCCCATGGCCGGGTCCAGGATGTACAGGGTATTTTCTCTTTTAAAATCTGCTAAAAACTGCCGGATCAGCTCAGCCTGCGCCTGATTTCCCAGAAAGCTGGTCAGAATTCCGTCAAAGGAAAAATCAAGCTCCTTCCAGGCGGCCAGATAGTCTGTAAGCTCCGGTGTGCAGTCGGTCATGTGCCAGGTTGGATATCCCGTATGGTTGGAAAAAACAGCCGTGGGCACCGGGCAGCATTGAACGCCAAGCTGAGAGATGACAGGGAGAGCCACGGTCAGGGAGCAGCGCCCGTATCCTGTCAGGTCGTTTAAGAGGGCAAGCTTTTTCGGGGGACGGGTATCGGCGAACACCGAAGCGGTTGGGGTCATTTGATTTTTCATATTTAAAAAATGCCTTTCTTCCATTGAGGCGGGAATGGTGTTATACTTATTGCTATCATAGCATAATTTGACCATAAGTGAAATGAAAAAAGGAGACAGGATTATGAACATCATTGATTTGCATTGCGACACTTTAAGCCAGATGCTTCGCATGGAAAAAAAGGGAGAGCCCCAGAGTCTGTACAGGCGGGAGGGGCATCTGGATCTGGAGAGGATGCTGCAGAGCGGCTATCTGCTGCAATGCTTCGCGGCCTTTGTTTTTATGGGGAAGGGCGGAGACCCTTATGAAAAGGGAAAAGCGCTGGCGGAGCTTTTCCAGAGATGCATGAAGGAAAATGCGTCATACATAGAGCCGGTGTATCGATTCCCGGATATTGAGAAAAACCGGGCGGCGGGAAAGCTGTCAGGAATGCTGACCATTGAGGAGGGCGGCGTATTGCAGGGCAGCGTTGAGAAGCTGCGGGAGTTTTATGAGTACGGTGTCAGGCTGATTACGCTGACCTGGAATTTCCCCAATGAGCTGGGCTATCCCGGGGCGAAGGAGGAGACGCCTGTGCCGGAGGCGGCAAACTGGCAGGTGAAGGGAGAGTATCCGGGGCTGACCAGACGGGGGATTGAGATGGTGGAAGCCATGGAGGAGATGGGAGTGATTGTCGATGTATCCCATCTGTCGGACGCCGGGTTCTGGGATGTGGCGGCCTGCACCCGCAAGCCCTTTGTGGCAAGTCATTCCAACGCTCGGAGCATCTGCGGGCATAAGAGGAATCTGACGGATGCGCAGATTCGGGCGCTTGCAGAGCACGGCGGGGTGATGGGATTGAATTTTGCAGCGGATTTTCTGAATGATGACGGAGCGAAGGTCAGTCTGGACGATTTTGTCAGGCACGCTCTTCATATTATCAATGTGGGTGGAGAGGACGTGCTGGCTCTGGGCAGCGATTTCGACGGCATTGAGACCAATCCGGCCATGCCCCACTGCGGGGAGCTGCCCCGGTTATTCGACGCCATGAAGAAGGCAGGTATGACAGAGAGCGTGATTGATAAAATCAAAGGACAGAACGCTCTGAGAGTGCTGAAGGCGGTGCTGAAGGAATAAGGCAGAAGAGTGGAAAGCCGGAGAAAAGCTGACAAAATGAGGATTTGAGAAGATGAGTCTGCAATTTATCCTTGGGGGCAGCGGCAGCGGAAAGAGCACAGCCCTTTATCACCATATTATTTCGGAAGCAATGAAAAATCCCGGACGGCAGTATGTGCTGCTGGTGCCGGACCAGTATACCATGCAGATTCAGCGGCGGATGGTGCAGCTCCATCCGGGGCATGCTCTGTTTAACGTGGATGTGCTGAGCTTCGGGCGGCTGTATCATAAGGTAAAGGAGGAGCTTGGAGGAGAGGAGCTGGTGGCGCTGGACGACACCGGCAAGAATCTGATTCTGCGGAAGCTGTCCTCTGATTTGTCCGCTGACCTGCCCGCCATCGGCAGCCTGATGGAAAAGCAGGGCTATGTGTCGGAGGTCAAGGGACTGATTTCGGAGTTTATGCAGTATGGTATTACTCCGGAGGGTACGGGAGAGCTTATCGAAGCCGCCGCCGGGCGCAGGGGCTTACAGGCAAGGCTTACGGATATTCAGAAGCTGTACAGCGCATTTCTATATGAACTGGAAAATAAATACCGCACCGGGGAAAGCGTCTATCCGGAGCTTACCCGCAGACTGGGAGAATCCAAAATCATCAGGGGAAGTGTGGTGGTGTTTGACGGGTTTACAGGCTTCACACCGGTGCAGCTTCCTCTGGTGCAGAAAATCATGCTGTTGTCATCTCATTGCTACGTGGCTCTGACCATGGACTGTGACCCGGCAGGAGTGACAGCAGAGCAGCAGCTTTTTTATACCTCGGCAAAGACCGTCCGGGAGCTGGAAAAGCTGGCCGCGGCCGCGGGGGTAAAGACAAAGCCTTATTATTTCTGTGAAAGCGGGAGGAGGTTTCAGTCGGAGCCGTATGCTTCCCGCAAAAGCGGGGAGGAGGGGCAGTCAGAGCCGCAGCGGACTGGCGGAGGCGGAGAACCGCTTCAGACAGAGCTGGCCTTTCTGGAACGCCATCTGTTTCGATATGACAATGCTGTTTATGGTCAGGAATGCCGGCACATCCACATCCGATACGCTTCCAATCCTGCGCAGGAGAGCCGGCAGGCCGCCATTCTGCTGCATAAGCTGGTGCGGGAGCGGGGGCTGAAGTACCGGGAGACGGCAGTGATCTGTGCGGGCCTGGATACCTACAGCCATCACCTGCAGGAGGTCTTTGCGCAGATGGATATTCCCTGCTTTGTGGACGCCACGGCGGGGCTGATGTCCAATCCGCTGCTGGAATTCATGCAGGGGCTGCTGGAAATTCTGGAAAAGGATTTTTCCTTCACAGCGGTGCTTCGCTACCTCAGAAGCGGGCTGTCCGATATCAGCAGAGAGGAAGCCGATCTGCTGGAGTTATATCTGAATCAGGCGGGAATTCGTGGAAGGTGCGCCTGGGAGAGGCCCTTTACCAGACTGGGCAGCCGCTTTGATCTGGTGAAGGTGAATGAGCTGCGGGAGCGCCTGATGGCGGAGCTTGCCCTCCTGCTTGAGATCATCGGAGATCGTCAGGCCACGGTGCTTGGCCAGATGACGGCGCTTTACGAGTTTCTCTCTCAGGTCAGAGCGGAGGAGAAGCTTCAGGCCATGGAGGAGGAATTTGAGCTTCAGGGTGATCTGGTCAGGGCCAGGGAATACCGTCAGGCTTACAGTAAGCTGATGGGGCTTTTTGACCAGATGGCGGCTCTGATGGGGGAGGAGAAGCTGGAATTTTCAGAGAGCGCCCGGATTCTGCGGGCAGGCTTTGAGGAATTGAGAGTCGGCGTCATCCCAGCCAGGCTGGATCAGGTGCTGGTGGGCGATCTGGAGCGGACCAGGCTGCCTCAGGTGAAGGTGCTTCTGGTGCTGGGCGTCAATGATGTGAATATTCCGGGAAGCGGCAGCAGAGGCGGCATGCTCTCTGACCTGGACAGGGAATATCTGCTGAGCCGGGGCGTGGAGCTGGCCCCCGGCCGCAGACAGCTGCAGTTCCGTCAGCGCTTTTATCTGTATCAGCAGCTGACCAGCCCCAGCCAGGAGCTTTATCTGTTTTATTCCCTTCTGGACAATGAGCTGAAGGAGCTGCGGCCTTCTTATTTTATTCACACTGTGCAGAAGCTGTTTCCCGGACTTACGGCAAAACCGGCGGGAGAGGAGAGACCGGAGCATAAAAGCGAGCTGCCGCAGAGGACGGCAGTGCTCCTGCAAAGATATGTGCAGGGCGAACTTGTGGAGGCTGACACAGGCAAATTGCTGGAATTGCTGACACTATTCAGAAAATATTATGGGGACACTGGGGTCACTTCCTATATTGAGGGGGCATTCCGGCAGGGCGGAAAGGAAAAAATCGCACCGCAGATCGCACAGGAGCTGTATGGAAGTGTGCTTTACGGCAGCGTCAGCCGTCTGGAAAATTTTGTGGCCTGTCCCTACGCTCATTTTCTGAAATATGGCCTTCGTCTGAGGGAGCCGAAGGAATACACACTGGAGAGCGTGGATCTTGGCAATATTTTCCATGATGTGCTGGCTGGCTTCGGCAGAGATTTAAGGGAGGCAGGCTATGACTGGCAGAGCTTCCCGGCGGATTTCGCGGAGGAAAAGCTGAGCGGCAGACTGGAGGAAATCCGGACGATTTACGGAGATGAGCTGATTCTGGACAAGGCCAGAAATGGTTATGCCTTAAAGCGCGCCGGCAGGATTTTGCGGCGCACGGTAGAGGTGCTGCAAAAGCACATGCAGGCGGGAAGCTTTCAGACCTACGGGCTGGAGCTGCCCTTTTCGGTGGACTGTCAGTGGAATCCCTCCCGGGAGCTGTTCATGCGGCTGGAAGGGCGTATCGACCGGGTGGATATCGCAGAGCAGGAGCGGGATGTTTATGTGAAGGTGATCGACTATAAATCCGGCAATCAGCAGTTTTCCATAGACAGCCTGTATGCCGGGCTGCAGCTGCAGCTGACAGTATATCTGGACATGGCTTCCCGACAGCTGGCGGCCCGAAATCCGGACAGAAGAGTGCGCCCGGCGGCCATGTTTTATTACCGGGTGGCGGATCCGGTGGTGGACATGGAGGGAGCGGAAAATCTGGACGAGCTGCCTGCGCTTCGCTTAAGAGAGCAGCGCTCCAGAGGCATTTTGAGCGATTCACCTCAGGCGGTGGAGCTTCTGGACCATACCTTTGAAAAGACATCGGATGTGATTCCCTTCACCCGCAATAAGGACGGACAGGCGGCCAGAGGGTCAAAGGCCTGCACGGAGGAGGAGCTGCTTTTGATGGAGCGGTATTCCGAGTACAAGACGGATGAGTTGGGAAGGCAGATCCAGGAGGGCCATATTGAGGCAAGTCCTTATCAGCAGGGATCGGAGGAGGCCTGCACATGGTGTCCCTATCAGGGCTGCTGCAGTTATGATGAAAAGCTGCCGGGCTATCAGAAAAGAAGGATTCCGGTTATGGATCAGGGGGAAGCACTGGCAAAAATGCGGGAAATTCTGCGGGAGGAGACATGAGCGTGACATATACCCCGGACCAGCAGAGGGTAATCGAGACGGAAAATAAGAATATCCTGGTGTCCGCGGCGGCGGGCAGCGGCAAAACCGCTGTGCTGGTGGAACGCATTATCAGAAGGATCACTGACCGGGAGCATCCGCTGGATATCGACCGGCTGCTGGTGGTTACCTTTACCAACAGTGCGGCGGCGGGCATGCGGGAGCGGATTGGACAGGCCATCGAGCGGGAGCTGGAGCAGCATCCTCAGGATGCTCATCTGCAGCGGCAGGCGGTGTTGGTGCACCAGGCGCTGATCACCACCATTCACAGCTTCTGTCTGTATCTGGTGAGAAATCATTTTGAGCAGATCGGACTGGAACCGGATTTTAAGGTGGCGGAGGAGGCGACGATTCAGCTTCTGAGCAAAGAGGTGAAGGAGAACCTGCTGGAGCGGTACTTTGCTGCGGGGGATCCGGATTTTCTGTATATGGTGGAGTATCTATGTCATACCGGCCGGGAGACGGCTCTGGAGGAGGATATTGAGCAGCTTTATGAGCGGGCCATGAGCATGCCCTTCCCGGAGGAATGGCTTCAGGAGCGAAGGAAGGACTATGATTTTTCCAGCCTGGAGGAGTTTACAGCCCGCCCGGCGGGGGCCTTTCTGCTCTCTCACATCCGGGGACTTCTTGCCTCTTACCGGGAGAGGTACCGGGCTGCCTGTCGGATGGCCATGGAGCCGGACGGCCCCTATATGT
>JAJQID010000044.1 GCA_021199405.1 Lachnospiraceae bacterium | reverse complement strand
CCTTCACTGTGGTGGTCTCATACTCTGACTCCTTCATGGCAGCCGCCATAAACCGGCGCCAGATCAGCTGATAAAGCCGGAATAAATCTCTTGGCAGAAGATCCTTTACCTCCAGCGGGGTGCGGCTGACTTCGGTAGGCCGGATCGCCTCATGAGCGTCCTGCACATTCTGCTTTTTGGAAGGATCATCCCGAAGCTTTCCCACATACTCTCCGCCATAGGTTCTGGTCACATAGGCGTTGGCCGCGGCCAGAGCCTCCTGGGAAATCCTGGTGGAATCGGTACGCAGATAGGTGATCAGCGCCACCGTTCCCTGCCCCTTCATGGCCACACCCTCGTACAGCTGCTGAGCCAGACGCATGGTCTTCTGCGTAGAAAAATTCAGCGTCTTGCTGGCCTCCTGCTGCAGAGTGGAGGTGGTGAAGGGCAGCGGTGCCTTTCTTATATGCTCACTTTTTTTTACACTTCTGATAAAATATTTTTCTGAAGCAAGCTCCTCCTCAATCTTCTTTATCTGCTCCTGGCTTTTCAGTTCTACCTTACCTGTTTCATCGCCGTAATAAGAAGCAGTCACCGCCTTTTTCTCGCCGGGAAGCTTTACATCCGCCTCCAGAGACCAGTACTCCTGCGGCACAACGGCCTCGATCTGAGCCTCCTTGTCGCAGATAATCCGAAGCGCCGCAGACTGAACCCGTCCGGCGCTTAAGCCACCCTTGACCTTGGCCCACAAAAGAGGAGAAATCTTATAACCCACCATTCGGTCCAGACACCGTCGGGCCTGCTGGGCGTTTACCCGGTCCATATCAATGCTCCTGGCATGCTTTAAGGACTCCTTCACCGCATTTTTGGTGATTTCATTGAAGGTGATGCGGTAAGCTTTCTCTTCATCCAGCTTCAGAGCATACATCAAATGCCAGGAAATTGCCTCTCCCTCCCGGTCAGGGTCGGTTGCCAGATAAATTTTATCTGCCTTTTTGGCTGCCTTGCGAAGTCCGCTCAAAAGCTCGCCCTTCCCGCGGATGGTGATGTAGTGCGGCTCATAATCGTTCTCCACATCTATTCCCATTGAGCTTTTGGGAAGGTCGCGGACATGACCATTGGAAGCCATCACCTCATAACTGCTTCCCAGAAATTTTTTGATGGTGCTTACCTTGGCTGGTGATTCTACAATTACTAAATATTTTGCCATTCCATTCTTTCCATATCAATAAAAATAAATCTGCCGGGAAAGACCTGCCGCCAAACACCCAAATTTCTCATGAGCGTGTCAAAGCCACTTTGAAACGCTTCCCCGGTAAAATCCCCCACACTATACAACAAAATTTTTTTCTATGCAAGAGGAATTTTTTCTATTCACTCAGCTCTATTCACTCTGTCCACCCTAAAAGGCTGCTATTCACAGCCGCTTTCCTCTACATACGCAATCCCGGCCGCGGATAGTAACTGCAAAACAAAAGAGCCGTCCTCCCGGACAGCCCTCGTTCGTACTGCTGCTTAATTTTCTGTGCTGATGATCTCACGCTTATTGTAGGAACCACAGGCCTTGCAAACTCTGTGCGGAACCATCAGGGCGCCGCATTTGCTGCACTTCACCAATGTGGTAGCCTTCATTTTCCAGTTTGCTCTTCTCTGGTCTCTTCTGCCTTTGGAAGATCTGTTCTTTGGACAAATAGACATCGTTACACCTCCTTATCCGCGTTAATGATATCTTTTATCACTGCCATTCTGGGGTCCGGCACGAAATCATCGCAGCCACAGGCACCCAGATTCAGGTCCTTGCCGCACACCCTGCAAAGTCCCTTGCAGTCTGCCTTACATAAAACCTTCACCGGCCAGTTTATCAAAACTTCATTGAATATCAGACGCTCTATGTTCAACTGATAGCTGTCCATGACCTCTGCGTTATCCTCGGTCTCATCCTCAGGAACACAGCCCGGCGCATATACCGGCCTGTCGACCTCAAATTCAACCTTTTCAGCCACCGGCTTTAAGCACCTGTCGCAGAACAGATCAAGCACCACATAACCGCTCAAACGCACTCTGGCGCGTCCATCCTGCTCATAAATACAGTCAACTGCCACGGAAGGCTTCTCCAGAACCGGAAAACCCTGTCCGCGATAACGGACTTCAGTGAACTGCGGCGTGTACTGCTGATGTATATTCCCACTCTCGGACTGAAAGGTACCGGACAGATCAATAAACATAGTATCTCCTAATTCATACCTCAATGATTATACATACAACCTTTTTCTTTGTCAACAAAAAAATAAAATAAAAGTGTTGTCAATAGACAGACTCATGCCGTGCTTGCACGGCTAAGAGTATGGATATTAGACAACCTGATCTGTATGAGCAAGTAGCCATTTTCCGAAGGAAAATGAGCGGATTGCGAATGCAGACAGCGATTGTGAAAGCTCGCAGAGCGAAGCAATCGACTTTTTTATATAGCAATGTCCGCGTCAGCGGAC
Source organism: Lachnospiraceae bacterium (assembly GCA_021199405.1). GTDB lineage: Bacteria > Bacillota > Clostridia > Lachnospirales > Lachnospiraceae > RGIG6307. The sequence goes on along the minus strand of JAJQID010000044.1, from coordinate 1,812 downwards.
TATCCATTTATAATAGCCGCCGGCAGCACCTATACCTTCCTCCGGCGGTCTCTCCATTTCCGCACCAGCAGAATAACCACCGTGCCTGTCACCACCCCGCCGAAATCAATCCATACATCCCTGACCGAGCTTCCACGGCCCAGACTGAAAATCTGAATCGTCTCATCTGTCACCGCCGCCATCAGCCCCAGCAGAAGCGGCGTCGTCAGGGAAAGGTCCAGCACATGCCATAACAGAAGCGCAAGCTCCGCTCCCAGCGCCGTAAATTCCGTATAATGGGCCAGCTTGCGGATCAGAGTGTCATCATCCGTTCCCGTGCCGTCAAAAAAATCCTCCGGAAGGATCTCCTCCAGAACCTCCTTGACCGTGTCGCTGATCTGCTTGGATTTTGTGGCCGGCAGGACAGAATTCCCCCAGATGAAGGTAAGCGTCACGACAATCAGGATGCCCAATATAATAATCTGTGTTTTCTTATTGATCGTCAAAGCGTTTCCTCTTACTCCCTTCCCAGCTTCTGGTTGTCTGCCAGGCTTCTGGATTCTCCCAGATAATCTTTCTCATGCCTGACGTGAACGCGCACCACAATGTCTGCGATTACACAGACCACAAAGGCCGTGATTCCGATCACCTGAGAGATGGGAACGTTGATGTAGGGAATCAGCAGCTGGTCCGTGCGCAGTCCCTCGATGAAGAAGCGTCCGATTCCATAGCCCGCCAGATAAAAGAAGGTGATCTCTCCGTCAAATTTCTTGTGACTCCTGTATACCAGCAAAAAGATCAGAAGACACAGATTCCACGCAGATTCATAGAGAAAGGTGGGGTGAACCAGCACATAATTGACTCCCTCCGCCATGTGATCCAGCATGGTCTGAGTAATCTCATTCTCCCTGACAGCCGCCACCGGCAGCGCCATGGCGAAAAGGCCGTCGCAATAGTCTCCGAAGGCCTCCCTGTTCATAAAATTGCCCCATCGGCCAATCACCTGACCCAACACCAGTCCCGGCACCGCAGTATCCGCCATCAGAAAGAAATTCTGCTTTTTGATCCTCGTGTAGACGAACAATGTCAGAAAGGCCGCGATCACCGCGCCGTAAATTGCCAGTCCTCCCTGGCGAAGGTTCAGGATGCTGAGCAGATTGTCCTTATATTTATCCCATGAAAAAATGACATAGTACAGTCTGGCTCCGATGATGGAAAATATGATCGCGTAAATCACAAAATCCCAGTAAATATCCGGGTCCTGACCTGTCACCTTCGCCTCGTGAGCCGCCAGCAGTATGCCGCAGATAATGCCGCAGCCGATGATTACCCCATAAAATGAAATGGAAAAACCAAACACGGAAAATGACTTCGGTACATTTTCCAGATAAATCCCAAGATTTGGGAACGCAATATCGGTACTGTTCATAATATCTGTCATAAGTACTCCTTACACATTGAAACGGAAAAGAATCACGTCTCCATCCTTCACAACATAGTCCTTGCCTTCCATTCCTACCAGTCCCTTCTCCCTGGCTGCGGCCAGAGATCCGTATTCCAGCAGGTCTTTATAATTGACAACCTCGGCCTTGATAAAGCCCCTCTCAAAATCCGAGTGAATTTTCCCCGCCGCCTGAGGCGCCTTTGTGCCGATTTTAATGGTCCAGGCCCGGGTCTCATCCTCCCCGGCTGTCAGGAAGCTCTGCAAACCCAGTATATGATAACTTGCCTCGATCAGTTTGTCCAGACCTGACTGAGAAACGCCAAGCTCCTCTAAAAAGAGCTGTTTCTCCTACTCGTCCAGCTCGGCAATCTCCTCCTCAATCTGTGCGC
>JAJQID010000122.1 GCA_021199405.1 Lachnospiraceae bacterium | reverse complement strand
GTGTATACTCTGGATTCCCACATGTTTGACGACAATAACTGTAAAAAAGCTCTGACCCGGCATTTTCATTTAAACACACTGATTGGTCTGGGACTGGATGATTTTCCCTGTGGCACCATCGCCGCGGGAGCCCTGATGCAGTATCTGGATGAAACCCAGAAAAATTCTCTGGAGCATATCCGCCATATTATCCCATATCTGACCAGCAAATTTATGCTGCTGGATTCCTCCTCCCGCCGCAATCTGGAGCTGACGGAGACCCTGCGGGAAAAGCAGAAGAAGGGGTCCCTTCTCTGGGTGCTGGATAAGACGAAAACTGCCATGGGCGGCAGGCTTCTACGGTCATACATAGAACAGCCTCTGATTGAAAAAAAGGATATAGAAGCCAGGTTGGACGCGGTGGATGAGTTCTGCAAAGACAGCGTCTGCCGGGACGAGGTGAGGGAATATTTAAATCCGGTCTATGACCTGGAAAGACTGCTTGGGCGAGTCAGCTTCGGCACCGCGAACCCCAGGGATTTTATTGCGCTGAAAAGCTCACTGGAAATGCTGCCTCACATTAAAACTGTGCTGGCGGACTGCCAGAGTACGGAATTGAAGCAGATCAATCAGGATATTGATTCTCTGCAGGATATCTGCGGACTGATCGAGTCGGCCATCGTGGACGAACCGCCCTTTTCCGTCCGGGAGGGCGGTATGATTAAGGACGGTTATGATAAATATGTGGACGAGCTGCGCCGAGCCAAAACGTAATGGACGACCTGGCTTGAGCAGCTGGAGGCCGAGGACCGGGAACGTACCGGCATCAAAAATCTCCGGATCAAATATAATAAGGTTTTCGGTTATTATTTTGAGGTGACTAATTCCTTTAAAAATATGGTGCCGGAGGATTATATCCGCAAACAGACTCTGACCAACGCGGAGCGCTACACCACGCCGAAGCTGAAGGAGATGGAAGACAAAATTCTCAATGCGGAGGATAAGCTGGTTGGTCTGGAATATGATATTTTCTGTAATATCCGGGACCGGATTTTTAAGGAAACTGACCGGATTCAGACGACAGCAAAGGCTATTGCCAGGCTGGATGTGTATGCCTCTCTTTCCGTGGTAGCGGAGCAGAATCATTATGTCCGGCCGAAATTAAATGAAAAAGGCGTTATTGATATCAAAGAAGGGCGCCATCCCGTGGTGGAACGGATGATCGAGCATGATATGTTCATTCCCAATGATACCTATCTGGACAATGACCATCACTGTGTCAGCATCATCACGGGCCCCAATATGGCCGGGAAATCTACTTATATGCGGCAGAGCGCTCTGATCGTTCTGATGGCGCAGATCGGCTCCTTTGTACCGGCAAAAAGCGCGGATATCGGCCTGGTGGACCGGATTTTCACCCGGGTTGGCGCCAGCGACGACCTGGCCAGCGGTCAGTCCACCTTCATGGTGGAAATGAACGAGGTGGCCAATATTCTTCGAAACGCAACCAGCAAAAGTCTGCTGATTCTGGATGAAATCGGACGGGGCACCTCCACCTACGACGGTCTTGCCATCGCCTGGGCAGTCATCGAGCATATCAGCAATAAACGGCTTCTGGGAGCAAAGACTCTTTTTGCCACTCATTACCATGAGCTGACAGAGCTGGAAGATAAGATGGACAATGTGAATAACTACTGCATTGCCGTCAAGGAGAGCGGTGAGGACATCGTGTTCCTGCGCAAAATCATTCCGGGCGGGGCAGATAAAAGCTATGGCATCCAGGTGGCAAGGCTGGCCGGTGTGCCCCAGATGGTCACGGACCGGGCAGTGGAGATCGCAGCGCAGCTTTCGGAGAATGATATTTCCTCCAGGGTTCAGGGAATTCTGAAAAATCAGAAGTCCTCAAGTACGAAGGCAAAGCCGGTGAAGCATTATGATGATGTGGATCTGGCGCAGATGTCGTTGTTTGACACAGTGAAGGATGAAGATGTGCTGAAAGAACTAAAGGAGCTGGATATCAATAACATGAAGCCGCTGGATGCGCTGAATACACTGTACAGGCTGCAGAATCAGCTGAATAACAGATGGTAGTATACACTGCTCAGACTTGCGGCTGTTTACATATTTATTGGCAATAATAAACAAGGATATAGAAAAATAATATGCCTGAAATACTTGTATTATCAGAAGATACTATAGATAAAATCGCCGCCGGCGAGGTGGTGGAGCGGCCATTGAATGTTGTGAAAGAACTGGTGGAAAACTCCATGGACGCCGGAGCACACGCTATTACGGTAGAGATCAAAAACGGCGGCATTGACCTGATCCGCGTCACCGATGACGGAGAGGGCATCCCGGCGAATCAGGTGAAAACTGCCTTCTTCCGGCATGCTACCAGCAAAATCCGCAGCATGCAGGACTTAAATCACCTGTCCAGCATGGGCTTTCGGGGCGAGGCTCTTTCCAGTATCGCGGCGGTAGCTCAGGTGGAGATTGTGACCTGCACGAAGGATTCTCTGACCGGCACCCGCTATGAGATTGAGGGCGCGGTGGAAAAGGCTTTTGAACAGGTGGGAGCACCGAAGGGAACGACGATTCTGGTGCGCAATCTTTTTTTCAATGTGCCTGTGCGGCGCAAGTTCCTGAAACAGCCGCCCACCGAGGCTGGATATGTGGCGGAGGTTATGGAGCAGCTTGCCATGAGCCGGCCGGATATTTCCTTTAAATATGTACAGAATGGGCAGGTAAAATTTTACACCTCCGGGAACGGAGAACTGAAGGAGGTTATTTACCGGATTTACGGCAGGGAGATCACGGAGCATCTGCTGCCAATCGATGTGACAGAAGGGGAGATTCAGATCAGAGGCTTTCTGGGAAAGCCGGAGATCAACCGCTCCAACAGGGGCTTTGAGCATTATTTTCTCAATTCCCGCTATTTAAAAAGCAAGGTGCTGTCCAAGGCCATCGAGGACGGATACAGGCAGTACGTCATGCAGCACAAGTTTCCCTTTGTGGTGCTGCATTTTGCCATGCCGGCACAGGTAGTGGATGTCAATGTCCATCCCAGCAAGATGGAGGTCCGGTTTGAACAGGAGCAGACAGTTTATCAGGCAGTGACAAAGGCCATTATCGAACGGCTGCGCAGCAGAGAATTTATCGTAGATCATTCCTTCGGAAAGGAGGAGCCTGCGCCCAGAAGTACACCCGCTGACCGTGTGCCTGTTCATTCGCCGGAGCCATTTATGCGTTCAGCGCAGATTCTTGATAAGAGTCATCACGATACGACCTTAAAGGAACAGCCAATTAACAACGGGATATCAGAATGTTCAGCGGATGAGAGTGAAATATCCGTAAAGCCGGATGTTATTAATACCGACATAAAAGAAACAGCCGGTTGTGAAGTAAAAAATGACCTGGAATCTAACGAGCGAGAGGAAAAAAATAATCCGGAATTTGATATTGATTTTGATCAACTGTCGGAGGAAACAGAAGGAACAAATATTGTGGCAGAGCCATCCATCGCGGAAATTTACGGAAAAGCAGATGCCTCTCTCATATCAGCCCCTGTCCCGGTAACGCCTCTCCCCGACCTTGGAATAGAAAAAGCCGAGCAGGAGACGCTGTTTACGCCGGAATTTCTGACGGAGAAAAGCAGAGAAAGCTATGAGATTATCGGTCAGATTTTTAAAACCTACTGGATCATTGCCTACAGTGACCGGATTTATATGATCGATCAGCACGCAGCTCACGAGAAGGTGAAATATGAGCGCCTGGTCAAAGCCATGGGGGAAAAGAATGTTCCAACCCAGATGCTGATGCCTCCCCAAGTCGTTCACGTCAGCGCCAGGGAGGAGCAGGTATTATCACAGCATCTGGACGCCTTTGCTGCACTGGGCTTTGAAATCGAGGACTTTGGAGAGCATGCCTATGTGATCCGGGGCGTTCCGGTGGATTTGTACGGCTGCAGCTATCAGCAGCTTTTTGAGGAGGTGCTGGACGAGCTTTCCCAGGGACCGGTGCAGGGCAATTTTGAGGTTGTCAGGGATAAGCTGGCAAGCATGGCCTGCAAATCTGCTGTCAAGGGCAACATGTCCATGTCCCGGCCGGAGCTGGAGGCTCTGATTGATGAGCTTCTGAGCCTGGAGAATCCCTATTTCTGCCCTCATGGCCGCCCTGTGATTATCTCCATGACAAAGCAGGAGATTGAAAAGAAATTTAAACGAATTGTTTGATATAATGAGCGAAAGTGAGGAAAATGCGTGCTTGCATGCATTTGACGAGCGGCGAATTGGATCGTGACGTTTTTTGTCACGATATAAT
>JAJQID010000054.1 GCA_021199405.1 Lachnospiraceae bacterium | reverse complement strand
GCTTAAGCCCAGAATGCCAATCCCGACGGCCAGAATCAGACTGATCGGCTTGATGGAAAAGGAGGTAATCCCGTTCCAGGCAAGAGCCAGCATCTTTTTCAGCGGATACTTGCTCTCTCCGGCTACCCGCTCCTTACGACTGTAATAAACGCAGGAGGTATTGTACCCTATGGTAGGCATAATGCCCCGCAGGAACAGATTAGACTCCTTGAACTGACTGAAATACTCCAGCGCTCTCTTGCTCATCAGGCGGAAATCAGCGTGATTATAGACCGTTTTGACTCCCATGATCTCCATGAACTTATAAAAGCCCTGCGCCGTCGCACGCTTAAAAAAGCTGTCGCTGCTGCGGTCATTCCTGACGCCGTACACAATATCATTGCCCTCATGGAAGGAATCCACCATCTGCTCAATGACTGTCACATCGTCCTGTAAATCCGCGTCGATGGAAATTGCCATATCACAGCGATCCTTGGCGGTCACAAGACCGGCCGTCAGCGCGTACTGATGTCCCACATTTCCCGCCAGATTGACGCCCTTGACCCTGTCCGGGAATTTCTCGTGCTCACTGACGATCAACGGCCAGGTACGATCCCTGCTTCCATCATTGACAAACAGAATAAAGCTGTCCTGTGCAATCTTTTCCTTGCCGATCAGATCATCCAGGACCTCCCGAAGGGCCTGAGAACAGATCTCAACAACCTCTTCTTCCTTATAGCAGGGCACTACAATTGCCAGTCTGTCCATCCGCTCACTCCCATATCATACACAAATCCGCTCTACTCTTCCCAGTTGTGATATACTGCCTGCACATCATCGTCCTCGTCCAGAATATCCAGAATTCTGTTCAGGCACTTGATATGATTCTCATCCGTCAGAGTCACATAATTCTGCGGAATCATGGTCACCTCCGCGCTGGCCATGGGGATGTCCGCCTCCTCTAAAGCCCTGCGCACACTCTCCAGATCCTCCGGCGCGGTAATCACCTCGTAAGCATCCTCTTCCTCCGCGAAATCCTCCGCTCCCGCATCCAGTACGGTCATCATCAGCTCATCCGCGTCCTCTGCCTCATACTCTTCCTTATCAATGATAATCTGCCCCTTCTCGTCAAACATAAAGGACACACAGCCAGGAGTTCCGATGCTTCCCTGCCCCTTGGTAAAGGCGCTCCTCACATTGGAAGCGGTCCGGTTTTTATTGTCCGTCAGCGTTTTGACAATGATGGCAGTGCCGCCGGGGCCATAGCCTTCGTATGTAATATTTTCATAATTTACACTTCCAAGCTCTCCGCTGGCCTTCTTGATGCCTCTCTCGATGGTATCGTTTGGCATATTATTGGCCTTTGCCTTTAAAACCACCTGATAAAGCTTTGAATTGTTGGCCGGGTCAGGTCCGCCCTCCTTCACCGCCACCGCGATTTCACGGCCGATGATGGTAAAAATCTTACCCTTGGCGGCGTCGTTTTTCTCTTTTTTGGCCTTGATGTTTGAAAATTTTGAATGTCCTGACATTTGTTTATCCTTCCTCCCTGCGGTCTGTTTCTTCTGAAGGCTTCTCCGCCTTCTTTGTCACGAGTACGCTCTGTATCCGCATATTTTCTACAGAAAGGACCCTGAAAAGGTATCCCCTGTACTCGCACTCAAACTCCTCCCCCTCCTGGGGGATATGGTCCAGCCGGCGAATCAGAAAACCGTTCAGCGTGTCAAATTCGGTTTCATCAAAGGTGATCCCCAGCTTGTCCTCAATATCCTCTAAGGGCGTCAGCCCCTCCATCACCCAGGCGTCCTCACTCCTGGAATCGATGAATTCCTGCTCGTCATCATACTCATCCTGGATGTTCCCCACAATCTCCTCCAGAATATCCTCCATGGTAACCAGCCCCGCCGTCTGTCCGTACTCATCGATGACAATAGCCATCTGCACCTTGGTGGACTGCAGTGTCTTGAAAAGATCATCGATATTCGTCGTCATCAGGGTAAACTGGGTCTTACGCAGAAGTCCCTCAATCTGTCCGATGGAACGGTTCTCCTCCGGATGGGTGTTCTGATAACGCAGAGCATCCTTCAGATATAAAATGCCCGTTATATGATCCAGATTTTCCTGATAAACCGGATATCTGGAATTTTGGCCGGAAAGCAGCTGACTGACCGCCTCCGGAAACGGCGTTTTCTCATCAAAGGCCTCCATATTGGAGCGATGAGTCATAATATCCTGCGCTTCCTTGTCGGAATACGCGAAAATATTGCTGATCATCTCCACCTCACTGTCCTCAATCACACCCTGCTCATGCCCTTCATTGACCAGGTCAATAATCTCCTGCTCAGTGTCATCCTCCTCAGATGCGATATCTCCGCCATGCAGGAGCCTCCCAATTCCATCCTTCACCAGCTTTACAAGCTTTCCCGGCAGGAATACGCCAAGCGCCGTGAAGAGAGCCAGCAGAAGTAAAAAAAGAAGCACCGGCACCAGAATATGTAACAATGGAATTCCGAATACTTCTATATCCGGAATTCCGATTTTCGTTAAACTTAAGATCAGGCCCCTACAGGGTCCATCTCCATCGTCTGACATAGAATAATAACTCCTTTATTGTTTTTTAACAAATACTATAGCAAAAGAAAGCTTTTTCGTCAACCTTGAACACCGGCCATCTCCGTAAATGTGCCTCCCACAGTGGTTCTTTCAACAGTTCTCTCCTGCTGAGACAGAGAAAGAGAGATGCTGAGAGCACTGTCCACCTGGCCCATAATAGCCTCATCCAGGTGACAGACCTTATCCTTCAGACGGGTCTTGTCTATAGTCCGAAGCTGCTCCAGCAGAATCACTGAATCCTTCTCCATGTGATAGGTACTGGCAGAAATGTGGATATGTGTGGGCAGTCTGTTTTTGTCAAGCTTACTTGTAATAGCCGCACAGATCACCGTAGGGCTGTGGCGGTTGCCTACATCATTCTGAATAATCAGCACAGGACGGACGCCGCCCTGCTCACTTCCCACTACCGGTCTTAAATCCGCGTAATAAATGTCTCCCCTTTTCATACCAAACCATCCTTTCTATGTGGCCTGGGAACGGTTGCGAAGCGATCATGTCCGTTTCGCAGCGATTCCTCAGATCAGGATGTCACAGGCGCCCTGCTGCCGGCGCCGTTCCACCTCTTTCTGGTTTATAGTATGGCTGGTTTTGTGAAAAGGTATTCACTATGCAGATTTAATATTTTAAAGGATGGAGCTGCGGTGAAAACTGGTCCGTATACGCCGTCGGTTTTTCCTGATAATAAAAGACTCTGGGCAGGCGCTTGCCAAGATCACAGGCAAATTCATAGTTGAAGCGATGACTCCTCTCCCCAAGCTCCTCCATGGAAAGGCTCTCCTCCCCGTCTGTCCCGATCAGGGTCACCGAATCGCCGCAGACGACTCCCGGAATTTTCGTCACATCCACCATAAACTGGTCCATGCACACTCTTCCCAATATGGGTGCTCTCCGCCCCCGGATCAGCACGTATCCGCAGTTCGACAGACTTCTGGGATATCCATCCCCATACCCCAGCGGAATGGTGGCGATTTTTACCGGCTCTTTAATCTGCCAGGTGCCGCCATAGCTGACGCCGCTGCCCAAACGCCCCTCCTTCACATACACCACATGGCTGTGAAGAGACAGCACCGGCATTAAATCAATGGCTGTCTGATCCACCTCCTGAGAAGGCCAGAGACCATACAGGGTGATGCCCGCCCGAACCCAGTCCAGATGAGTCCGCTCCAGCTCCCTTTCAATGATAGCGGCACTGTTGGCGCAGTGCTTTATGGGAATGGGATATCCCAGAAGCCGCTCCGCTTCCTCTGTAAAATGATAAAAGTTTTCATACTGGGCAAGAGCATTCTGCTTGTCTTTCTCGTCCGCCCGGGCAAAATGAGTAAAAATTCCTTCGATCTTGATTCCGGGCAGACCGGCTGCCTTCCTGATAAAGGAAAGCCCCCTTTCATCGGGGTAAATCCCGATTCTGCTCATCCCCGTATCTACCTTGATATGAATTTTTGCTGTTTTTCCCACTCTGACGGCAGCTGAGGATAACTCTTCCAGAGTGTCCTCCCGGAAAACCGCGGGCCGGATTTCCAGTTCAAGCATCTCCTCATAGCAGTATGGAAAGGTGTATCCCAAAATCAGAATTGGTTTGACAGCTCCGCTCTCCCTCAGGGCTCTGGCTTCCTCAAAGGTGGCCACTGCGAAACCGCCTACACACTCTTTTTTTTCCCCAAGTTGGGCGATAGGGATGGCGCCATGACCATAGCCGTCGGTCTTAATCACCAGAACGAGTCTGCTCTTACGGCCAATATGCTCATACATGGCGTCAATATTATGCTCCAGAGCGTCCAGATCGATTCTGACATAGCCCCGGTCAAATTGTCTCATATAGTCTTTCATCTTTTCCTTAAACTAAGGAACTGTCACGAAATAATATGCTCATCCTGCACCTGCTGGCTCGTGAAACACAGTCTGTACATATTATTTTGCGACAATTCCCAAGAATATGCGCCGCAGAAACGGCGCACAAAAATATTTATTCAGTTTTATGCCAATATATTAAGTCGACTGGGAACAGTATTTCGCCAGATTATATGACAGCTTCATCAGGCTGTCCGAAAGGTGCACATTCTCCACCTGGATTCCCTCCGGTACATTCAGATCCACATGGGCGAAATTCCAGATAGCCTTGACGCCGTTTTTCACCAGCATGTCAGCCACCTCCACCGCGCTCTCCTTGGGAATGGTCAGCACCGCGATATCCACCTGATTTTCCAGGATAAAGCTTTCCACCGCCTCCATGGGCTGCACGGTCAGGTTTCTGACCTTTCTGCCGTATAAAGCCGGGTTGCAATCAAAAATTCCCTTGAAAATAAAGCCCCTCTTCTCAAAATTCAGATAATTGGCCAGAGCCTGACCCAGATTTCCCGCACCGATAATAATCAGATGATGCTCCACATTCAGACCCAGAATATTGCCAATTTCATGGTACAGATACTCCACATTATAGCCGTATCCCTGCTGCCCGAAGCCGCCGAAATTATTCAGATCCTGTCTGATCTGGGACGCTGTCACCTTCATCAGACTGCTCAGCTCCTGTGAGGAAATCCTCTGTACCCCATTGTCCTTCAGTTCCCCCAGGTATCGAAAATATCTTGGTAATCTGCCGATTACCGCCTGAGATATTTCCTTCTCCATTATATGACCTCCCACGTCAAAAACTTTGTTCATTATACGCCTTTTCCGGGTTGTCTGCAAGATGAATCGATATCTTTTTCACAATCTCTTCAGCCCGGCCTTTTTCCATACATACAAAAAAGGGAGCCATTTCAGCTCCCCGCGCATATACCGGCTATTCCTCCTCTTCCATCCACATTTTTTCTTCCAGATACATTTCGTAGGCATCCTTATCCTCCGCTGCCTTTGCCGGATCCCAGGATGGATCAAGCTCCTGAAGGACTGAAATCACCTTTTCAATCTTTACCATGTCAGCGATCTGTTCCAGAGCCTCATCCATGAGCTCCGGGAACTCTTCGCCCAGACCTTTCAGGAAATCCATGGAAAGCTCCTCAAGGTCATCGAAATCCTCATCATCAGAGTCATCGTCAAAATCAGCATCCTCTGATTCAACATCCTCGAAGTCTTCGTCATCAAAATTCTCATCTTCGAAGTCTTCCTCTTCGAAATCACAACCGAACTCTGAATCATCGAGCCATTCCTCAGCCCATGCGTTCAAAACCCCGTTAAATTCCTCCGACAGCTGCGCCGCATTCATTTTCCGAAGCTTTTCCTCGTACCCGGCAATCTGCTCCATCAGTTTCTGCATCTGATCCGTAAATTGACTGTCCATCTTCCGTATCCTTTCAAAAAATCTGTTCTCATACAATATCACAGAATACCCCTGATTGCAACCCACGATGAAGAAAATGATAAAATGAAGCAATTTTCATACACATTCCATTTGACAGAACTGACTGATCTAAAGTACAATAGAACCGTTTCCGTCATTGGAAATACCCTGTGTTACATTTTTATAAAACAGACATGTCCGCCGATGCGGACATCGCAATGCATAAAAGGAAAACGACTGTTCAAAGCCTGCGAAAAATTATGATCTTAAACTGTCAGAACATCCAGAAAAGCTTTCTCGAGGTGCCGGTTCTGTCCGGCGTCTCCTTCCATATAGAAGATAATGAAAAGGCCGCCATCGTTGGCATCAACGGTGCCGGCAAGACGACTCTCCTGCGCATCATTGTGGGGCAGCTGACCGCCGACGAGGGACAGGTCACCTTCGGAAAGGATGTTGCCTTTGGGTACCTGGCGCAGAACGATACCCTGAATACTGACCTGACCGTCTACGATGAGCTTTTGAGTGTCAAGCAGCCTCTGATCAGCCTGGAACAGAAAATCCGCACCTGCGAGGCGCAGATGAAGCACGTGCAGGGAACCGCTCTGACGGAGCTGATGGAGACCTACAGCCGCCTGACCCACCAGTTTGAAGTGGAGGGCGGCTACCAGTACCAAAGCGAGATCAACGGCGTGCTGAAGGGTCTGGGTTTTTCTGAAGAGGACTTTTCCAAGCCGGTAAGCACTCTTTCCGGCGGTCAGAAAACCCGGGCGGCACTGGGGCGGCTTCTGCTGCAAAAACCGGAGCTGATCATCCTGGACGAGCCCACCAACCATCTGGATCTGAATTCCATCGCCTGGCTGGAGACCTATCTGTTAAACTACAGAGGCGCCGTGCTTTTAGTCTCCCACGATCGCTATTTCCTGGATCGAATTGTCACAAAGGTTGTAGAATTGGACCAGACAAAATCGACTGTATTTCAGGGAAATTATTCCGACTATGTGATCAAGAAGGAACAGCTGAGGATCGCCGCGCAGAACGCCTATGAGAATCAGCAGCAGGAAATGAAGCACCAGCGGGAGGTCATTGAAAAGCTTCGCTCCTTCAACCGGGAAAAATCCATCAAACGGGCGGAAAGCCGGGAAAAAATGCTCAACCGGATGGAAATAATTGATAAACCTCAAACGGCAGATACCGATATGCAGCTTGTTTTAGAGCCTGCCATCTTAAGCGGACGGGACGTGCTGCACATTGAGAATCTGAGCAAATCCTTCGGATCTCTGCATTTATTTTCGGATTTAAGCTTTGACCTGCGCCGGGGCGAACACGTAGCGATCATCGGCGACAACGGCACCGGCAAGACCACCCTGTTAAAAATTTTAAATCAGATGGAAGAGGCCGACACCGGCTTTTTCCGGCTGGGCACCAATGTAGAGATCGGTTATTATGACCAGGAGCAACAGCTTCTGCACCCGGAAAAGACCCTGTTTGAGGAAATTTCAGACGAATATCCGTTCATGGACAATACCAGAATCCGGAATGTGCTGGCCGCCTTTCTCTTTAAGGGCGACGATGTGTTCAAGCAGATCAAATCCTTAAGCGGCGGTGAAAAGGGGCGGCTCTCTTTAGCAAAGCTGATGCTTTCCAATGCCAATTTTCTCATCCTGGATGAGCCCACCAACCATCTGGATATCGCCAGCAAGGAAATCCTGGAGGATGCTCTGAACAATTATTCCGGCACCCTGCTGTATGTCTCCCATGACAGATATTTTATCAACCGGACTGCCTCGGGGATTCTGGAGCTTTGCGGCAATCAGTTCCACTACTATGACGGCAATTACGATTATTATCTTGAAAAAAGAATTGTGCCCCGGCAGGAGACTCCCCGGACTGTGACAGAAGAAACGCAGAATAAGCTGGACTGGAAATCTCAGAAGGAAGCTCAGGCAAAAGCCCGCAAAAAGGAAAACGACCTGAAAAAATGTGAGGAAAAAATAGAAAAGCTGGAGCAGGCCATTCATGCCATCGAGGAGAAAATGGCTTTGCCGGAATACGCCTGCAGTTCCTTTAAGCTGACAGAGCTGACCAGTGAGCAGGCAGACCTGCAAAAACAGCTGGACGTTCAATATGCTCTATGGGAAGAGCTGGCCGGGGATTAAAAGATGATATGTTCGCCGCAGGCTCTTCCCTGAGAATCTGTTTTTACTCCGGGTAGGTCTGATCCAGCCCCCGCGCCAGAATATTATTATAGGCATTGATCATATGGGCGTGAGCCAGCTTTTCCGCCAGATCCCTGTCGTTATTCTTAATTGCGTTCAGGATTCCCTCATGCTCCTGATTGGAAGCGATACCCCGGTCCAGGTCGGACAGGGTTCTTCTCCGGATGCCGATTACGTACTGATGAAAATCCTTCAGCTGATGAGCCAGCATTTTGCTGCCGCAGGCCTCATAAAGCAGATCGTGAAACTGATTGTCCAGGGCGGTCAGATGCTCCGTATTGCCCCTGTCTGTGTGAAATCTTGCCAGATAAATATTCTCCTCAAGGGCATTCATCTGCTCCTGCGTAATATTATCACAGCACCAGCGGGCGCACAGCCCTTCCAAAAGAGAACGCATCTCATAAATATCGTGTACATCCTTGCGTGTAATGCCGGTCACATAGGCTCCCTTATTGGGAATAATCTTGATCAGCCCCTCCAGCTCCAGCTGTCGGAACGCTTCCCGCACCGGCGTGCGGCTGACACCCATCTCCTCTCCGATGGCCACCTCTTTTAACTCTTCATGTTCCTTATACTTCCCGCTGAGGATATTGTCTCTGATCTGGTGAAACACCCGCCCTCTCAGAGAGTTTACATCGCTGATATCCCCAACCGTTTCTCTACTGGTCACTTTCTGCCTCCCCATTGCATTTGCTTGCGTTATTATAGTATAAACCCAAAATCTTTTCAATGCCTTTTTTACAGCCATTACAACTCACAGCTTTTCACTGAAAATATTTTTGTATCCTTCTCCATAAATCTCATTTGCGCTGGTCACAATCATGAAGGCCTCCGGATCCTCCTGCTTTACAATCTCCTCAGCTCCTGGCAGAAGATTTTTGTGCATCACCACCATGAGAACCTCTTTGTCCAGGCCACTGTAGCCGCCCTGTCCGTGCACATAGGTCAGGCCGATGTCCAGCTCCTTCAGGATGCGGTCGGCAATCCGTCTGCTGTGGTCGCTGATAATGTAGAGAAGCTTCGCCTCATCCCTGCCGTAGAGCACAATGTCCAGGACAATGGAATTCATCACCACCGTCACCGCCGCATACAGTGCCGCCTCAATATCCCGGAAAACCACGGCGGACAGGGCTACCACTAAAGCGTCCGTCATAAGGAACAGACTATTGGTTTTCAGCTGCGGATATTTCCTGCGCAGTACCTTAACCACAATATCCATCCCGCCGGTGGTTGCATTCTGCTTCATAACCACGCCGATGCCAACTCCCATCAGCACCGCACCGGACAGAGCCGCAAGCAGCTTATCCTGCGTGATCACGCTGAAATTTTCGCTCATAAAATTGATCATCACAGAGCTGACTGCCAGACAATAGACGCTGCGGACAATCACTCTGACCCCCAGCTTCCAGATTCCCAGAATAAAAATCGGAATATTTAACAAAAACATCAGAGTACCGACCTGTAGCGGCACCAGCCTGTTCAGAATAATCGCCAGACCGGAGACGCCGCCCGGCGCCAGATTATTCGGATCCAGAAATAAAGCGATTCCCACGGAATAAACAACGGAAGCTACCGTAATAATCAAATATTCCTTCACTACATTCAAACACTTCATGCATCGCGCTTTCCATACAAAATGCTTTAAAGTAAACAGGCCAGTTCAGATAATCCTCTCGAGTGCCTCTGTGCAATGGAGATGAGACAAGATGAATTGTAGAAGCCCCTAATATGCTACAATCTTGCCGTCATCAGCCTCGGGTTGTACCCCTCCTTCTTCAGCGCCTCCAGAATCAGGTGCTTATGCTCCGTTCCAAAGGCCTCCAGAGTAATCGTCAGTTCCACAGCAGAATTCCGGTTCGTGGTCACAAACTGATTGTGCTCCAGCTTGATTACGTTGCCGTTCTCCCGTGCCAGAATACCGGAAACCTTGTGCAGCTCGCCCGGCTTGTCCGGCAGATAAATGGAAACCGTAAAGATTCTGTCGCGGAAGATCAGCCCCTGCTGCACCACGCTGGACATGGTAATAATGTCCATATTACCGCCGCTTAAGATTGACACCACCTTCTTGCCCTGTGCGTCTAGATGCTTTAAAGCCGCTACTGTCAGAAGGCCGGAATTCTCCACCACCATTTTGTGATTTTCCACCATATCCAGGAACGCTACAATCAGTTCATCGTCCTCCACGGTGATGATTCCGTCCAGATTCTTCTGAATATAAGGGAATATCTTTTTCCCCGGGGTCTTGACCGCGGTACCGTCCGCAATAGTATTGACTCCCGGAAGGCTCGTCACCTCGCCCTTCTCCAGAGACACCTGCATACAGTTGGCCCCCGCAGGCTCCACCCCAATCACCTTAATCTTGGGATTTAACAGCTTTGCCAGTGTGGAGACACCCGTCACCAGCCCCCCGCCGCCGATGGGCACCAGAATATGATCCACCAAAGGCAGCTCCTTAAAAATTTCCATGGCGATGGTTCCCTGGCCTGTTGCCACCCGCAGATCATCAAAAGGATGAATAAAGGTATATCCATACTGATCCGCCAGCTCGTAAGCGTGGGCGCAGGCCTCATCGTACACATCTCCATACAGCACCACCTCCGCCCCGTAGGACTTGGTGCGGTTCACCTTCATTAAGGGCGTAGTGGTGGGCATCACAATGGTCGCCCTGCAGCCGTAGCGCTGAGCGGCGTAAGCCACACCCTGGGCGTGGTTGCCGGCGGAGGCTGTGATCACCCCTCTGTCTCTCTCCTCCTGCGTCAGAGTGCTCATGGTGTAATAAGCGCCCCTGACCTTATAAGCGCCGGTCAACTGCATATTTTCAGGCTTTAAGTAGACCTTATTTCCAGTTTGCCCACTTAAAAAATCACTATACACCAGCTTGGTCTCCAGCGTCACACTCTTTAAAACCTCGGCGGCTTCCTCAAATTTATCCAGCGTCAGCATCTCTTCCATTCTGTCAGTCCTCCTGTACATCAAACAGCGCGTTCACAAAGGCGTGAGCATCAAATTTCTGCAAATCCTCAATTCCCTCACCCACACCGATATATTTTACCGGCACCTGCAGCTCCGACTGGATTGCCACCGCGATACCTCCCTTGGCCGTCCCGTCCAGCTTGGTCAGAATAATGCCCGTCAGGTCGGTCACAGAGCCAAACTCCTTTGCCTGAGCCATAGCATTCTGCCCGGTGGTACCGTCCAGCACAATCAGATTCTCCCGATGAGCGTCCGGAAAGCCCTTGTCAATCATGCGGTTCATCTTTTTCAGCTCTTCCATCAGATTCTTGCGATTGTGAAGCCGACCGGCAGTATCCACCAGCAGAACATCCACGCCTCTGGACCGGGCCGCCACCACAGCGTCGTAAACAACGCTGGCCGGATCCGCCCCTTCCTTTCCGCCGATCATATCCACACCGGCGCGGTTGGCCCACTCCTGCAGCTGGTCTCCTGCAGCTGCCCGATAGGTATCCGCCGCCGCGATAAGAACCTTCTTCCCGGACTGTTTTAAATTATAAGCCAGCTTACCAACGGAAGTGGTCTTGCCCACACCGTTGACGCCGATGACAAAAATCACAGACTGTCTGTTCTCAAATTCATAAGCGGTCTCTTTGACCTCCATCTGCTCCTGGATGGACTGGATCAGATATTTTCTGCATTCTCCGGGCTCCTTCAGGCGCTTTCTGACCACATCCTCCCTGAGCCGGTCCATGATGGCGGAGGTGGCGTTGACACCGATATCCCCCATGATCAGCTGTTCCTCCAGCTCCTCGTAAAAATCCTCATCGATCTCGGAATAGCCCGTGAAAATCTGGTCCAGCCCGTAAATCACATTGTCCCGGGTTTTGGCCAGTCCCTGCTTTAATTTACTGAAAAAACCTTTTTTTTCTTCCGGCATTTTACGTAAGGTCCTCCTCTATCAGATTCACACTCACCAGCGCCGACACGCCCTTCTCCTGCATGGTAATCCCATACAGCCGGTCTGCCTCGGACATGGTGCCCCGTCTGTGGGTAATGACAATGAACTGCGTATGCTCTGTCAGCTTGTGAAGATACTTGGCAAAACGTTCCACGTTGGATTCATCCAGCGCCGCTTCAATCTCGTCCAGAAGACAGAAGGGCGAAGGCTTCAGATTCTGAATGGCAAACAGCAGTGCGATGGCAGTCAGGGATTTCTCTCCGCCGGAAAGCTGCATCATATTCTGAAGCTTCTTGCCCGGGGGCTGGGCGATAATGCGGATCCCCGCCTCCAGGATGTCCTCATCCTCTATCAGCTCCAGGGTTCCCCGGCCGCCGCCAAACAGTTCCTTAAACACCTTGTCAAATTCCCGGGAAATTTCCCCGAATTTCTCTGTGAACTGTTTTCGCATGGCCGTATCCAGCTCATCAATAATATCAAGCAGGGTTTTCTGCGCCTGCTCCAGATCATCGTGCTGGGTTTTCAGAAACGTGTAACGCTCCATCAGATTCCTGTAATCCTCAATGGCGTTCACATTCACATCGCCCAGCTTTTTAATTTCCGCCTTCAGCTGGGCGATAGCCGACTTCATGGCGCCGAGCTCACCCATATCCTCCCTGTGGATTTTCAAAGCCTCCGAAAGCGTGATCTCGTACTCCGACCACATATAATTCATCTGAGCTTCCGTGCTTTCCTCCAGCTTCTCCCTTTGCGCATTTAAACGGAAAATTTCCTTATCCAGACGGCTCATCTGTGCGGAGGTTTCTTCTCTGTCCGCAAAAAAGGCCTGCTGCTTCTGCGTGTATGTCTCCTTTTCCTTCGACGCCGCCTCCAGAGCCTCCTCCGCTTCCTTCTGCACCTGCCGGGACTGTTCGATGGTCTGTGTCAGTTCCTCAATGGAGGCCTGCTTATACTCCACATCATTCTGATTGTCCAGAATGCTGCTCTTAATCTCGTCCAGCTCTGCCTGGCAATGAGAAATCTCCGCCCGGACACGATCCACATTCTGCTCGTGAAAGCTTTGATTCTGAGCGGTTGCCTGCACCTCCATATCCCATTGGGACACCTGGAAGGTCTCTTCCGTCTCTTTGGTGCGAAGCTCCTCCAGACCAGCCTGCAGCTCCCGCACCTGCTCATCGGAGGATTTTTCTTTCTCATCCAGCGCGGAAAGCTCCGCAGCGGCCTGCTCCTTCTCAGCGTTGACCTGACCAATTTCATCCGCAATCTGCTGATATTCCTGCTTCAGGACGTCCTGCCCTTTCTCCGCCTCCTGTCTGCGCTCACACAACGCCTCCAGATTCAGACGGGCCGTGTTTTGCTGCAGATATTTGGTCTGCTGAGAGCCCTTCAGCATCTCCACCGCCACACGGTAGGTATTCCGCTCGTTTTTCTGAGAGCCTATCTGAGACTGGATACGGTCAAGGGAAGCCTCCAGAGCATCTACCTTCCTCTGTAACTCCTCCGTCTCCCTTCGCCGTCCCAGCAGGTTGGAGTTATTTTTAAAAGCTCCGCCGCTGATAGCGCCCCCCGGCACAATCAGCTCTCCCTCCAGTGTCACCATCCGGATACTGTAACGGTACTTTCTGGCTATGGCCACCGCATGGTCAATATTGTCCACCACAAGGATTCTCCCCAGCAGCGAACGGGCCACATTCAGGTACTTCTTTTCGCACTGCACTAAAGAATCGGCCAGTCCCAGGACACCCTGCTCCTTCAGACACTCCTTCTGCTTAAACTCCTGAATATTTTTGATGCTGGTCAGCGGCAGGAAGGTAGCTCTGCCTCCCTTTGTCTCCTTCAGATAGGCGATCATCTGTTTGGCGGTCTCCTCATTGTCGGTGACAATATTCTGAATGCTGCCTCCCAGCGCGGTCTCGATGGCAGTCTCATACTCCTTCTCCACCTTCAAAATATCCGCCACCACACCGATGATACCCGGCACATGGCTTTTCTGTTCCATGACCTTTTTGACACTGCCGCCATAACCCTCATAGCGCTCCGCCAGATTGACCAGAGCCTCCAGACGGGAGCGCTCCGTATGATACTGGGTCTGTGTTTTCCGGTATTCCTCGTCGCTTTTTGTCAGTGCGGCCCGCATCCGGGCGACCTGAGTTTCCTTTTCTCCGATCTGACGTTCAATCTCCGAGATTTCCTCGCCTATGGAAGCTACTTCCTCCTCCAGGGACTGAATATTTTCCTCCCGCTTTTTGTCGTCAGACTTCGCTTCCAGAAGCTTTGCCTGAATTTGCGCTCTGCGGATGGAATGCTGCTCCAGCATGGTATCATACCGGCTCAGGCGGGTTTTAACAGAGGCTTTTTCGTTCAAGCCCTCCAGAATACCTGCCTTAAGAGCTTCCACCTGAGCGTTGACGCCGTCGATTTCCTCCAGCACCCGATCCAGCCGCCCTCTGGCCTCATCCCTTCTGGCGGTGATCTCCTCCATCTGAGCGTCCAGCTCCTTTTGCTTCTCCATCAGGGCTGACAGCTCTTTCTCGCGGCTCTCCATCTCCTCGCTCAGGGCACGGCTGCGATTCTGGAAATGCTCCTCATTATTCTCAGCGGAACGGATCTGCTCCTTATAGACATTGATCTGCCCCTCCAGCCTGCCCCGCAAAAGCTCCGCCTCGCTTGCCCTGGTGCGGCCATCCTCCATCCGGGTCTCACAGTCGGCTATGGCCAGGGCAGCTGCCTCATATTCCTTCCGGATATTTTCAAATTTCTCAGTAGTCTGAGTATAGTCATCCGTAACAATCCGGCGCTTTTCCTCCAGCTGCAGTATTTCAGACTGCAGGCGCTCGTTTTCCAGCAGAAAGCAGTTGATGTCCAGATTCTTCAGCTCTTCTTTTTTCTTTAAGTAAACGCGGGCCTTCTCGCTCTGTCGCTCCAGGGGACCAATCTGCTTTTCCAGCTCACTTAAGATATCGTTGACCCGGACAAAATTGGCCTGCTCCTCTTCCAGCTTTCTGGCGGCGGCAGCTTTTCTGTGCTTAAATTTTACAATGCCGGCTGCCTCATCAAAAAGCTCCCTGCGTTCCTCCGGCTTGCCGCTCAGAATCTTATCAATCTGCCCCTGCCCGATGATAGAATAGCCTTCCTTACCGATACCAGTGTCATAAAACAGCTCATTGATATCCCGCAGACGGCAGGCGGTACCGTTTAGCAGATATTCGCTCTCCCCGGAGCGGTAAAGTCTGCGGGCTACCGTTACCTCCTCATAGTCAATGGCCAGCTTATGGTCGGAATTGTCCAGAGTAATGGCCACATAAGCACAGCTTAAGGGCTTGCGCAGCTCCGTTCCGGAAAAAATCACATCCTGCATACTGGCGCCACGAAGCTGCTTGATACGCTGTTCTCCAAGGACCCAGCGGACTGCATCCGCCACATTGGATTTGCCGCTGCCATTGGGACCGACGATGGCCGTGATTCCGTTGTGAAATTTGAAATTGATCTTATTCGCAAAGGATTTAAATCCCTGAATCTCAATGCTTTTCAGGTACATGTCATATCGTCCTCTTTGTGCAGCTTCAGCAGAGCCTGATAGGCGGCCTGCTGCTCGGCGGCTTTTTTGTTGTGGCCTTCGCCGTGGCCCAAAACCCTGCCATCCAGGGTCAGCTCCACACCAAATTCCTTGTCATGCTCAGGGCCCTTCTCATACACGACCCAATAAGAAAGCTGTCCCATGGAATTGCCCTGCACAACCTCCTGCAGAGTAGATTTGGCGTCATAAAACAGAGATTTTGTACCAATATCATTTAAAATAAAGGTGAAAATAAAGCTTTTAGCTTCCTCTATGCCGCTGTCCAGATAGATGGCGCCAATGACGGCCTCCACCACATCACAGGCAATGGAGTCCCGTTCTCTGCCGCCGGTGCTTTCCTCGCCCTTTCCTAAAAGAAAATACGCCTCCAGCCCCAACTGGTGAGCCGTATAGGCCAGCGAATTTTCACAGACTAAGGATGCGCGTAGCTTACTGAGCTTTCCCTCCGGCATCTGAGGATATTCGGAAAACAAAAAATCGCTGGAGACCAGCTCCAGCACCGCATCCCCCAGAAATTCCAGCCGTTCATAGTCCTCACATTTTAAAATTTTAATTTCATTGGCATAGGAGCTGTGAGTCAGAGCCTGCTTCAGCAACGCCTTATTGCGAAAGGAATATCCGATCTTTTGCTCCAGTTTTGTCTGCCCTTCCGGTGTAGCGCCGTACTGCATTTTTATCCTCCGTTAGGAACTGTCGGAAAAGAGCCCCTGGGAAGGGCTCTTTTTCTTTACGCCTTTTTCGCCAGCTCTGTCTTGAGCGCTTCCACACAGTCACGTACTGTTTTCACGGAATCGTTCTCAAAGATTTCGTCGGGAAATTCCACGTCAAACTCGTCCTGGATATTCAGGATAACCTGATACAGATCCAGAGAATCCACACCCAGATCCTCGCTCAGGTTGGTGTCCAGAGTGATGTCCTCCTCCTTCAAATGCAGCTCCTCCATGATAATTGCTCTTACTTTTTCAAATTCCATTGCAGTTGTCTCCTTTTTATTTTTTTTGCTGTTTCCGGGCAAGGCGTTTTATATTTTTCCTTTTCTTAACACATTTATTGCGTCGCTTCCACATTTAATGCCGCCTGTATCTTTTCATTGATGCGCTGTTCGGTGAAGCCGACACACTGTAAAATGGAGTTCTTCACCTCGGTCACGCTGGCGCTGCCGTGGGTCTTGACCACCAGGCCCTTCAGACCCAGCATGGGAGCGCCGCCGTACTGATCCAGATCAAATTTCTTCAGAGTTTCCTTCAGAGCCGGCTTGACCAAAAGAGCGCCGATCTTGCTGCGCGTAGTGGATACCATCCCGGCCTTTACCTCTTTGATCAGTGTGCCTCCAACGCCCTCGTACATTTTTAAAATCACGTTGCCCACAAAGGCCTCGCAGACAATCACATCCGCACCGCCTGCGGGAATATCTCTGGCCTCCACACTGCCGATGAAATTAATATCCCTGCATTCCTTTAACAGCAGAAAGGTCTCCTTCACCAGAGCGTTGCCCTTCTCCTCCTCGGCGCCGATATTCACAATGCCCACTCTCGGATTTTTGATTCCCATGGTATTCTCCATATAT
>JAJQID010000013.1 GCA_021199405.1 Lachnospiraceae bacterium | reverse complement strand
AAACTCGCTCATGGACGGCAGCGCCCTCCCGGAGCTGATGGCCTGGACATAGCTCTTGCAGTGTCCCAGGTCCTGGCTCATTTTATATTCGGATACTTTCTTCTGCGTTCTTAAGCTGGTGATCCTCTCCCGAATATACTGTTCTGTCATCTGGCCCTCCTTTCGTTGCCTGTATCCATAATAAATATTATGGATACTCCCGAACCCAGCATGACCGCCATTCCAGCGGTGGAAGGCGGCTCCACGCAGCCACACCCGGCAGGAATTCTCTGGCCGGGACGAATGAAAACAAAAAATGGGTACAGAAAACAAGGCTGCCGAAAAACACGCTTCGACAGTCTGCTTCGCTGTACCCATTTTTAAAAACTAATTTAATTAGTTGCTATCAAAAATTGGAAAAATAGCAGATTTTTTGTAAAAGTTAAAAGTTGCCACTTGCATTCCTGCCCATTATGGCGTATAGTACTAATGGTTGTAGTCGAAATTTTGTATCCATAATGTTTATTATGGATATTTTTATTTCAACCGATTTTCCCTTTTCAGGACACCAATCCCAGCCGCTCCATCTGCCTTGCGTGCTCCTCCCCGGTGGAAATCAGATAAAGCCGGGTGGTCTCAACAGAGGAATGCCCAAGGATGTCCGCCAGCTTCGAAATGTCACGATAGGCATCGTACCAGGTACGGGCAAACAGGTGGCGCAGATTGTGGGGAAACACCTTCTCCGGGTCCACCCCCGCCACCTCGCACAGCCCTTTCATCTCGCGCCAGATCTGGCTTCTGGAAAGTCTTTTCCCATTTTTTGTGATAAAGATTTCCCCGGATTCGATTTTCTGTTCTATGGCATACCTGATCAGCTTTTTCGACAGTTTCGCCGGAATCAGGACGGTACGCACCTTGCCCTTCATCTTAATCTCCGCCCGGCCACACCGCGCCGCTTCAATAGTGATATAACATACCTCTGATACCCGGATACCCAGGCCACAGATCGTCTCCAGCAAAAGCAGCAGCCTGAATTTCTCCAGTAATTTTGCCGCTGCAACCAGTTTGTCGTAATCATCCTTTTCCAGCAGCTTTTTCTTATCACAGAAGGCTTTCTTCTGAATCTTGAGGTTGTCGATTTTCAGGTCACACCATCCCATGAATTTAAAAAAGCCGTTGGCGGCAGCCAGCATGGAATTGACGCTTGAGGCGGCGTAATTGGCCTGCAGCAGGCTCTTCTTCCATTCTGTAGCCAGAACCCTGGTCAAAGGACGTCCATCTAACCATTCCAGGAGCTTTTTCAAATCCCTGTTATATTTGTCCAGGGTATTCTGGGCTTTTTCCTCCTCCTTCAGATACTCCATGTACTCATCAATCCCCTCTTGTGTAACTTTTCTTTCCTCGCTCATTTTAGGCACCTCATGTAAAATTATTTTTGTAAAAATGATTGTATCATTTTCTCTGATATTACAGAGTTATTTCTGATTCTTGAGAGTGAAAACTCTCCCTGATAATTCAAGGCACCTTTTCACATCACTATTGAAAAAAATTCCAGCTGTGCGATTGAATGCTCCAAAGAGCATCCAACTCATTGATCCATTCTCAAAATTTGCGCTGTCGCACAGGTGGAAAAAATTATAAAAACTTTATAGCTTAAGGTGAAGGGAGATTGGAAATTTGTACTTGACATTCGGAATGGCTGACTTTATCATAAAATATAGCCGTTTGGCATAATTTACCGTGAAGAAGAACCAATAAAGCCGTTCGGCGTAATTTCACTGGGAAAAGGATAAATCGAGCCGTTTGGCATATTTTCGGACAAGAAGAGTAAATAAAGCCGTTTGGCTAAATCGGGAGAGCGAGTATGAAAATAGCAGACGCCGACTCTTTTGGGAGAGCTGTCCGCGAAAGGCGGAAAGAACTGCATTACACACAGGCCTATCTGTCTGCGTGTACCGGTCTGAGTATCACATTTATTTCGGATCTGGAGAGAGGAAAACCTGGGATCCAGCTTGAGAAGGCAATTCAGGTAGTCAACATTCTGGGGATGGATCTTCTGATGGAGAAACGGGGGGAATAGGATGCGAAAGCTGTCTGTGTGGATGGAAATCGAGGGTACACCCGTTTATATTGGAGAAATTGCCGGACGTGACAGCAGGGATGCCTGCTTTTCCTATGCGGATTTGTACAGAGCCCGGCATGACAGCTGTCCGGTGTCGCTGAGCCTGCCTCTGGAAGAAAGAACCTTTTCACCGGAAAGAACGAAAAATTATTTCGAAGGGCTTTTGCCGGAAGGCTTTACGAAAAAATGCGTTGCGCAAAGACTGCACGCTGACGAGGAAGACTATCTCTCTATTTTGTCAGGACTGGGCAGGGAATGCCTCGGCGCACTGAAAATACTGGAAGACGGGGAGGATGAGGAGACGCCGGAATATCGGCTTCTATCCTCAAGGGAGGTTGAGGCTCTTGCGCGGGAGGGGGCGGCCGAATCAGCGTCGATTGTCGCGAAATCGCATTTGTCCCTGACGGGCGCGTCCGGAAAAGTGGGGCTGTATTATGAGGAAACAAACCGGCAGTGGTATCTCCCCATAGGAGACGCTCCCAGCACACATATTGTGAAGCAGAGCCATGTAAGGCTGGACCGGATTGTAGCGAACGAACAGCTCAGTCTTCTGACGGCAAAACAGCTTGGTATCCGTGTCCCGGACAGCTTTATCCTGAATTTGTCCAGGGACGGCACGAAAGCCGGAGAGGGGGACGTTCTTTTTGCAAGCAGAAGGTTTGACCGCATCTGGGGAAATTCAGGCAGAAAGCTGAACGGTCTGCCCGTCCCCTACCGGCTTCATCAGGAGGATTTAGCTCAGGCGCTTGGGATTGCGGCGGCGCGCAAATATGAACGGGATGATGAGGGCTACATGGCAAAAATATTTCAACTGTTGCGGCTGTATTCGGCGAAACCGCTGGAGGATCAACTCCGTCTCTGGGATATCTGTGTATTCAATTATCTCATCGGCAACACGGATAATCATATCAAGAACCTGTCGCTTTTGTACAGCCCCAGTCTGCGCAGTATACAGCTTGCCCCTGCCTATGACATTGTGAGCACGGCAGTCTACGACAGCAGCACAGAGGAAATGGCCTTTGGCATTGGCGGGGAGCGCAATTTATATTCTGTTTCCGGAAAGTCCTTTGAACGGGCGGCCAGAGATGCCGGACTTGGCGTCGGGATGGCGATGAAGCGCTTTGATACCATGGTCTCCGGCTTTGAGGGGGCGTTGGATCGTGCCTGTCAGTCGCTCGAAGCGCAGGGATTTGAAGAGGTCGGTCAGATCCGGGACGCGATTATGGAGCGTGGGGGAATTGGAATGTGTAAAAGCCGGAAACAAGAGACCTGAAAACGGAATAAAAAATATGCATGTTGCACAATTTGAATGAGGATATGGATGAGAAAATTAGCATTAAGTGATGATATATTATTAAGCGTAGAAAAGCCCGCCCGCTACATCGGCAACGAGGTCAACGCGGTATACAAAAATAAAGATGAGATAGACGTTCGTTTTGTCATGTGTTTTCCGGACCAGTATGAAATAGGCATGTCCCACCTTGGCATCCAGATTCTGTATGCCATGTTCAATGAATTCGAGGATACCTGGTGCGAGCGTGTCTACAGTCCCTGGACGGATCTGGACAAGATCATGAGAGAACAGCATATTCCTCTTTTTGCTCTGGAGAGCCAGGATCCTGTCAGGGATTTTGACTTTCTGGGAATAACCATACAGTACGAGATGTGTTATACGAATATTTTACAGGTGCTGGATCTGTCTCAGATCCCGCTCCTTGCAAGTGAACGCACGGACTGGACCTGTCCCATTGTCATGGGCGGCGGCCCCTGTACCTACAATCCGGAGCCTATCGCGGAATTTTTTGACATGTTTTACATCGGCGAAGGGGAGACGCAGTATCGGAGGCTTCTGGATTTATACAAGGAAAGCCGGAAAAACGGGGACAGCCGCGCGGAATTTCTGTACAGGGCTGCACAGATTCCGGGAATGTATGTTCCCATGTTTTATGATGTGGCATACAAAGAGGACGGCACCATCCTCTCCATTACCCCCAATCGACCGGGCATCCCCGCCAAAGTGCTCAAAGAAGTGGAAATGAATATTTCCGACACCTATTATCCTGAGAAGCCTGTAGTTCCCTATATGAAGGTGGTACAGGACCGGGTGGTGCTGGAGATCATGCGCGGCTGTATCCGCGGCTGCCGCTTCTGTCAGGCGGGCCAGCTCTACCGCCCTGTCCGGGAACGAAGTCTGGAATGGAATAAAAAATATGCCATCGCCATGTTAAAAAATACCGGTCAGGAGGAAATTACCTTAAGCTCCTTAAGCTCCAGCGATTATTCCAGGCTTCCGGAGCTGATTGATTTCCTGATTGAGGAGTGCGACAGGCGCCATGTCAATATTTCTCTGCCCTCCCTGAGAATCGATTCCTTTTCCCTGGATGTAATGCAGAAAGTACAGGATATCAAAAAAAGCAGCCTGACCTTTGCGCCGGAGGCCGGAAGCCAGCGGATGAGGAACGTGATCAATAAGGGGCTCACCGAGGAAGATATTTTAAACGGAGCGGCTGAGGCTTTTAAGGGCGGCTGGACCAAAGTGAAGCTTTATTTTATGCTGGGTCTTCCCACGGAAACTGAGGAGGATATCTGCGGCATTGCTGATCTGGCGAATAAAGTGGCAGCCACCTTTTATGATACCGTACCCAGGGAGGCGCGGGTCAACGGACGGGTGCAGGTCACGGCCAGCACCTCCTTCTTCGTGCCAAAACCATTTACTGCTTTTCAGTGGGCGCCCCAATGCACGAAGGAGCAGTTTATTGAGAAGGCATATACCACCCGGAAGGCCATTGCTTCCCAGCTAAATCAGAAATCCATTAAGTACAACTGGCATGAGGCGGACATGAGTGTGCTGGAAGGGGTTCTGGCCAGAGGCGACAGGAGGCTTTCCGAGGTTTTATTAAGGGTCTATCAAAAAGGCTGCATTTACGATGCCTGGAGCGAATATTTTCACAATGATATCTGGATGGAAACCTTCGCTGAATGTGGAATCGATCCGAACTTTTATACCACAAGGGAACGTCCTCTGGACGAGATTTTTCCCTGGGATTTTCTGGACTGCGGCGTCAGCAAGGAATTTCTGAAAAGAGAGTGGAAAAAGGCGCAGGCCGGGACGGTTTCTCCCAACTGCCGTGCTCAGTGTCAGGGCTGCGGGGCAGCAAGATTTGGAGGCGGCGTATGCTTTGAAAGGGGAGGTGCGCTATGAAGCTGCGAATTAAATTTCGAAAATACGGTGTGCTGAAGTTTATCGGACACTTGGATGTGATGCGTTTTTTCCAGAAGGCACTGCGCCGCGCGGACATTGATGTGGCCTATACCACAGGCTTCAGTCCTCATCAGATCATGTCCTTTGCCGCACCTCTGGGAATTGGACTTGAGAGCAATGGGGAGTATGTGGATATAGAGGTCAATACACCCATCTCAAGCCAGGATTTCATAGACAGATTTAACGCCTGCTCCGCGGAAGGAATTGAGATCACGGATGTGCGGCGGCTGCCGGAAAAAACAGCGAATGCCATGGCTTCCGTGGCGGCTGCTGAATATCGCATCAGATTCCGGGAGGGACGCTGCCCTCAGGGTGACTGGCATAACGCCTTTGCCGTGTTCATGGCCAGGGAGGAAATACCTTTTGAAAAGAGTTCCAAAAAGAGCACAACCGTGGTAGATCTTAAAAAGGGAGTCCTGGACTGGCGTCTGGAGGAGGACTGTGTCTGGTGTATCCTGAGTACCGGTAGCGTACTCAACATTCGTCCGGATACGTTGATGGAAGCCTTCTGGACTTATCTCGGACAGGAAATGCCGAAAAACGCGCTGTTAATTACAAGGGAAGAGACCTACGGAGAGAATCTTGTCCCGCTGGCTGAGTTTGGCAGTTGGATTGATTCAGCTTGATTTCCGTGTCTCACGACAGTGGAATTCAGCCCTCTCAATATTTTTTTCAAGCCCCTCTCAAAAGATATGCAGAACGAGCTTAGGTATTTGTTTGCCATCGTTTTACAAATTATACCAATATTGCGAAAGCGAAAAAGGAAAGCTTGCGCAGTCAGTGCATACCATTTGAGAAATTTCCAAAGCAAATCGGATAGGGGAATCAAGCATTCCTCTATCCGATAAATCCACTCCACCTGCCCATCCACATAAATTTACGTCCAGGCTTCCATAATTTCAACCATGCGGATTGCTGTATTGCTTTTAAATGTAAAACAAGGTTAACCAATCGTTAACTCCTGTCCAAGCACTACTTTGCAGGGTTCAATGAATTGTATGTTTTTGTTTGCATTCGTTACAATTAACATCGTAGACATATCATATTTCAGAGATAGCTTTTTTAAATCTACTGCGACTACAGGGTCTCCAGCCTTTATTTCTTCTCCTTGTTGCCGTCCCAACAATTTAAAGCCATCTCCTTTTGCATTGACAGTGTCTAGTCCAACATGTACCAGCAGCTCTGTTCCATCTTTCATTTCTATTCCGTAAGCATGACCAGTTGGAAATAGTATACTCAAAACACCATTTGCCGGAGAACACAGAACCACTTTATCCCCATCATATCGAAAAGCTACTCCATCACCCAGCATTTTCGCCGAGAATACAGGGTCATTAACCTGTTCTATGGAGAACATGTCCCCGTCAGCCATGGCAATAATTGCGGCATCACTATAGTCAGCGTGCTTTGCCGTATCTTTTTTTAACCCTCTAAACAAGTTCAGCATTTTTTACAGCTCCTCACCATTGGATTTTATTACATTCTTGTACCAGTAAAAAGAATCTTTTTTATATCTGTTAAGCGTACCGCTGCCGTCATCATTTTTCTACGCCCCCAATATACATGAGAAACATCCTCTTTGTCGCGCCGCATGTTATATCGTGGTGCGTGGATTGAAGCAATTCCCAGAGAAATTCTGGCACTCCCACAGGCTTGTCTGTGGGAGCGTCAGCTGTTCAACTGTTTCACTCAGCCAATCCCTTAATCCTCAACTACAAATCCCATTTCTCTGATTCGATCTGAGTAAGCGTCTCCGCTGTTTTCATTGAACGTATGTTCCAATGTATGCTTGTAAGGGACATCCCCTTCATACCAGTTTCCGAAGCACTGACTCTGTCCATGTTTCTCAACCTTGGGATATGCCGTAAAGCTCTTGGTCCCCCACTTCCCGTCAAAATGAATTGTCTTCGATCCAATCTGCCATACCGCATTGGTATACACAACTGTATCATCATCAACGTAAGGCAGATGGCAGAATTTTGCACTCAGATGTACCTGATCTGTTACCACAGGCTCCTCACCGTCAATATAATACATCCCTATACCCTTGCCATTTTCATCGGTAATCAGAGCATACACACATTCCTTTCGCCCATCTTCCCTGATGCCAGAATAAAGAGCACAGATACAGCGATAGGTAGCCGCGTAATTTTTTTCCTTTTCCCCCTCATTATCCGCAACACGGTTTACAATGTAGGTGCGATCAAAACCTCCCATTCCCATAACTGGTTTTCCCATGTAGGTTCCCTTCACCATTGTATTAACCTGAAAATATGGCGCGGGCTGGCTTGGATTCGCGTGACTGAATACAGCAACCGGGAACGGTGTCACCTCCAGATCCAGAATACAGCCATTCTTTCCTTCTTTAAATTCGGCCTTCACGCCGCCATTTCCATCATCGGTAAACCGCAAAAGACTGTACGGCTGCGTTGATTCGATCTCAAAGCTTTTCGGAGCTTCCCCTGTTTTGTGATATTGGATCGTCGGCGCATCCGCCTGCGCCAGATCTTCCCCATGTAGTCCATGCTGCGGTGCCAAAGGATGTTCTCCAAATTCGCTGATCCCGGCCCAGCGCTGTTTATCCGGCTCCACATTGCGAAAGTAATACACAGGATTTTTGATGCCTTCCGCCCAAAACTGCGCATACTGTGCAGCTTTTCCTACAACGGCGTTTCCATCTCTTTCATTCTGAAAGCATAGTGGAGCAAGTTCCAAATCGTCAATTGTCAGTTTTCTCACTTCAAAATAACTATTATCCATATATATCTCCTTTCTTATGCCTCTTCTTCATCATACTTTACAAAGCAGGCAGCAATCGTTCCGCTGACGAAAGCCAGGATCATCAGGGCAAGACCTGCGATCAGGTTGGCCGTACCGCCTGCCACCCACGGAACCCAGAAGGTAAAAATGGTCGCCGATGTCATAACATAGTATACCGGCTGGAAAATACCGACGATCAATCCAACCACCACGCTGGCCGCCAGCAGAGCCTTCATGGTCTGACGATATTTCATAATAACTCCGTACAAGCACGGTTCTGTTACACTCCCCAGAATGCCAGAGACAAAATATCCTGTTACAGCGGATTTATTTGCAGGTTTTTTCAGCTTGATAATCGCACCCAGCGCCACTCCGAATACCGCAAAGTTGTATGCCAGCATAATTGGAAGGATAAAGGTTTCATAACCGTTATTGGTAAACGTCAGGATGGCAAAATTGACCAGTGCTCCATGCATTCCGCCCAAAACCATATAGGGGAGCAAAACAGCGAGAGCAATTGACGCAATTGTGCGCACAACAATGTTAGTCTGTGATAAGGTGATAAAGAAATCGCCAATTACATTACCGATATAAGTGCCCAGCGGTGCACATACAACAAACATGACCGGAGCCATCACTAAAATCGTGCAAAGCGGGACAAACACGGTTTTTAATACTTCCGGGAATACTTTATTCCACAGTTTCTGCACATATTTCATAATCCATACTCCCAGAATGACGGGCAGAAAACTGGAGGAATAGTCTGCAACCGGCGCAGGAATTCCGAAGACAGAAAATGTGTCCCTGACACCCACCAGCGCCATAAAATCGGGAGCCATAATCAATGCACCAAGATAAATTCCATAAATCGGATTCATACCCAGCGTTTTAGCCGCCGAATATCCCAGGAACAGCGGAATAAAGTAGAAAAAAGCATCATACATAAAATCCAGCAGTATGTATATATCACCGGTTGCCGATATGATATTCAGCATATCCGGTCCCAAAATAACACCGATTGTTTTGCACAGGCATGCAGCCATCATCATGGGAATGATGCCGGTCATGGCGGGGGACAGATACGCCAGAATATTGTTGCCAAGGTTCTTAAGCGAAAATTTCTCTTTTCCCGTAATATCCTGGTCCAGGTTTTCGTCCACTGCCGCCATTGCCGTAAAGCCGCCAATATGGCACATGGACATATAAATATCTTCTACCTCCGTTCCTACAATAATCTGCAGCTGTTCTCCCAGCCACTGCGTTCCTATTACGCCCTGCACCTGCTTTAGCTGATCCATCTGAACAAGGCTCTTATCCTTGACCGTCAGCCGGAGTCTTGTGACGCAATGTGTGAACTGCGTTACATTGTCCTGTCCTCCAATCAGTTTCAGAAGCTGTTCTGACATTTTGTTGTAATCCTTCTTTGCCATACTTATTCTCCTTTCATAGTCATAATAAGGGGATACAGGCATTTCCCTGTGACAAACTTCCTCCGCGGCTGGGAGCATATATCAGGGGAACAGTCCCCAATGGTACAAAATTAAGTTTTTTCATTCGTGCAGACACGATTGACATGCAACAGCAGATAAAGCTGCTCTTCCTCCGTTACATCAAAGTGATATTTTCCCTTTAAATACCGGGTAATGGAATCCACGCATGCGGCAGTGTCCGGATATTCCTGACACAGAGATATATAAGCATCCTGGTTGGAGCTGTCGATGCTCTCTCCTTTTCGAAGTCGTTCCAGAAGGTACTGTACATGAGTAGCGTAGCGTACATAATTAAACTGCGTCCGGTCAATCTTCGTATGCAGCTCGTTTTCAATGATATCCGTGATCTCCTGCAGGATGTTCTGATCCTCCGCCATGATTTTTACAGAAGTCTCATCTTTCTGATATACCCTCGCATTTACAAAGGCCATTACTATGCCGAACGCTTCATTGTCCGGCAGATGAACGTGAAAACGCTTCCAGATGCTGATCAGAATTTTCCGTGCGAGAGCTGATTCTTGTGGATACGTATACTCCAGATCGTATGCCAGCGGCACTTTCAGTATAATGTTTTTTTTCTTACGTTCAATGGCAAATGAAATATGGTCCGCCAGTGTCAGCAACAGATTGGGGCTCAGCTCATATGGAAGAGTACTGCGTGCGTAATCCACAATCTCGGAAGAAAATTCAACGATATCAGCGGGAAGGGTATTCATCATCTCAAGATACTGCGGACTGACATTATAAAAAGTACGCTGGATTCTGGACATATCTGTAATTTCATATGGTATTTCGGCAAATCCAAGCCCGCGGCCAAAGGCAATCAGCTCCCGTCCACTGTTATCGCAGCAAATAACAACATTGTTATTCACCTTTTTGATAACCCAAATAATACCAGCCTCCTTCCTTTTGAATAAAAAAATCCAGAAAGCACCCCTTATATAAAAGGTGATGCCTCCCGGAGAGTAACAATCCTTAAATAATCATTAAATTATGTGTTTATGATATAAATTTATCGCACAATTGTCAATACTTTTTTGCAGATTTGTATAATTTCACAAATATCTTTCTGTTTTTTTGGAAATTTTCACTTATTGAATCAATAATATCCGGTGAAAAATATCCCTTCAAATCTATTTTGCACTTCATTTTGCGGGCCACCTTGGGCAATGCACAAGGATTTTGTAAAATTGCTGGCCGACATTCAGATTTATGTGGAGAGTATTATCACCAGCAGATAATTCACTGCCGTCAGTGAAGCCGGATTTCCCTGCCTGCCACATATTTGGCTTCAATTTCGGTCATATCTCCGCCGAGGTATGCAAACCGTTCCAGCCTCTGGCGGGGCGAAAGCTCCTGAGGATGCGGCAGCTTCTCATCATTCAGGACAAGCGCGTCGAATTCATACCCCTCTTCAAACTTGCCCACCCTGCCGAAGAACTGACCTCCTCCGGCAGTTGCCATATAAAACGCCTCTTCGAAGGTCAGTGGCTTTGTATTCCGGTCAACAAGGCGCCAGTACATTTTTGAAACCTGAATAGCATCCGTCATTGCCCGGAAAATGGACTCTGTCTGTCCTCCGGCCACATCACTTCCCAGACCCACTCTGATTCCCATATCAAGATACTTTCTGACCGGGGCGATCCCTGATGACAGATTCATATTTGACGCCGGGCAATGCGCTGCCATCACATCATTTCTTTTCATCAGCTCCATTTCTGCCCCGGAGGAATACACACAATGCGCCATAACTGTCTGCCCGCCGAAGCAGGTGCCCGGCTTACTGCCGAACAAATTATAATGGTCGTAACAGTCGCCATAAAACAGAGATTCCGGAAACAGACTCTGCACCAGTTCAATCTCCTCCGGGTTTTCGGATAAATGGGACTGCACAGGCAGGTCGTATGCCCTTCTGATTTTTCCCAGTTCTTCCAGCAGCTTTCCGGAGCATGCGGGAATAAAGCGGGGCGTCAGTATTGGTCTGGTACGTTGATATTTACCGGAAACATGGTTAAGCCATTCTATCGTGTCAAAAGCCGAAGCCTCAGCGCTTTTTTCTCTCAAACCCTCTGGCGCATTCTGATCCATGCAGACCTTTCCCACATAAGTGATCAGTCCTGTATTTTCCAGCAGTTCCATCAGCAGCTCTGTCGCCTTTTGGTGGACTGTCGCAAAAATCACGGCCCTTGTTGTAGCACTCTCCCTCAGGGTCTGTGCAAAGATTGAGTACGCTTTTTGCGCGTAGCTGATATCTGCATACTTGATTTCCTCCGGAAATGCGCAGCACTGCAGCCATTCCATCAGCTCCAGGTCCATGTCCATCCCGCGGAACGCAAACTGAGGCGCATGAATATGCAGATCTGTAAGTCCTGGGATAATCAGTTTATCCCCATAATCATACACCGGAAATGCTTTGTACCTGTCCGGCAGTTCTGCGAAAGCTCCCCGGCATATTCCATCCTCGCAGACAAGAAAGCTGTTGGGACAGACTTCTATTTTTTCCATGGATGAGCTGTAAAGCACGTTTCCTTTTAATAAAAAACAATCCAACTTTTTACTCCTTTACGTTTCAAATATCAGGTTCACAGATTAATCAGCTCCTTTTCATCTTCGGAACGGAATCAGCAATACTCTCCATACTCACATCCGATATTGTACGCCTTGATATCATCAATCAGCACTTTTTCACCGTTTTCTTTCTTATACAGCCTGATCCGCCCAGTGCCATTGCCTCCATTCCAGAGCCGGTTATGTCTCTTTTGGCCATCCGGAGACTCGTAGTTGACCAGAAGCATCTCCGACTTTCTGCACCTCACCTTCGTTTCCATAATGCTGTGGTTATTTTCCAGGCGGACATTCCACTGAATTTCGTCTGTTGTTTCCCTGCAGGCAAACTTTGTTTTGCTTCCAGTCCAGAACTTTGAAAAATTGTATTCGTACGGAGTCCCTTCATAATAAAAGGCGCCAAGCAAAATCCTGTTAAGCGGGACAAAATAAATTTTCGGCCTGCCGCCGCCGATATCAAACACACTGTTATTCAGCGTTTTTCCGGTCAGGTTGCTGACCAGATGACTGGAGGAGAGCCACAGCCAGGGAGAGGTAAAATTTCTGCCCCAGTTTTTATCAGCGTAGCCATAGCTTCGTTCCGGGATCACATGGTAAATCTCACCATTGAACGAAACCGTTCCGCTGTAAGCGCTCTTCATCCCTTCCGCATGCCAGTACATTTCAAAGGCTTTCAGGAACCGGAACAGCTTACCTGTACCATAGCCCACGTTGAATGCAATCTGTTTGTCGATGGTAAGCTCCCATGATATTTCTCCGGAATCACACATCCACTCCGGATGGGCTTTGGCTTCTTCCCTGGTGATCATAATGCTGCCGCTCAGTTTTGTATCTGAGGAGAAGCAATCCTGCGCCAATACGAAATAGGGGGCTTTTTTTCCAATTTTCACATCCTTCAGTGAGAAGAACCTGTGCAGCTGGCAGTGATCTGCACCCCATGTCCCGGCCTTCACCATCAGATAGGACGGCTTTTTATGTTTATTGCCCGCAAGCTGCCCCAAAACCGGTTCGTCTTCAGCCAACTCCGGATTGCACAGGAAAAATTCGATAAAAAATGGTTTTTCCTCTCCCGTTGCCTCATTAATCGCCGTGAAAGAATGCCACCACCAGTCATAGCCTTTCCTGGCCAATGAGCCAGTCAGCATGTACTCGTTTTTCTTCGGATTTTTGATATCAAAGCTCATTTCGTTTCCTCCTGATGAAAAGCCACTTCCGTCTCTGCATAAATTATCGATTCGCTTCTATGTGCAGTTCATCTATGGTAATCTTATTTCAACACACCTTCAATCAAAACTCTGTAAATCTCATCAGCTGCCGCCAGCTTATACATCAGCCTTGATGGCTGGAGCGGAATTTCAATGTCACAGCTTTCCGTGCCATCCTGTGTGCTGATAGCAAAAAACACTTTTCCTGGCTCGGATGCCTCTTCATTGGCCGGGTCAACGTTTCCCATAGTCCCGGTTACACCAATCCCGATGTCAGCCTGAAACTCCCTGCGGCACAATTCTGCCATGGCAGCTGCTGTCTCTTTGGAATAAACTGTGTACTTTTCGATGATTTCCGCCGGGACGCCCATCCTGATTTTTGCTTCATTACTGTAAGTGATAAAAGCTCCCTTAAATATTGCTGATGAACCTTCTGTATCGGTAATCAAAGAGGCAATCTGTCCTGAAGTTGCGCTTTCCATTGACGTGATTGTTAAGCCCTTTTGAATCAGAGTGCGCGTTAAGGATGTATATTCTTCACGTATGACTTTTTCATTATATTCTTTCATCACTTTCCTCCGAAATATCCAAAACACCGGCACTTCAGTCTTTGCTGCAGTGCCGGTTCTCCTCTGAAACGCTTACTGACTCTTTGTGTTTTCCAGAAACATATCCATCAACAGAGGCATTTGCGCCGCAATCATTCTTGTGTAATCGGAATAGCGAAAAAGAACACCCGGTTTTGCCAGACCCTCTGAATGCCCCACACAGGAAAATCCATCCCGGTCAATGCCTATGTATGTATCTATCGCTTCCGTTTTTCCTTCCTCATTTTTGTACAGTACATTCATCAGGGTATATCCCTCGCCAATGTCATACGAATAAATGCTTCTCTGAGCAGATGTATATTTTTTCATGTACTTTCTCCATTTCTCTTATTTTGCGCTTATATTAACATGTTAAGGGAATACAGGCAAGGGAAAATGCTGTGAGAATTTTCCTCATAAATACAATCCCCGTATCCAGCTGCAAAATTTTCACTGCCGGATACGGGGATTGCGGGGATAAGATGTATTTCAAACGCCGGGAACTGTGTAATCAGGGATACGCCCCGGCGAACGGCCGTATCCCCTGTTTTTCAAAAATCATTCGATTTCAATATAATGGTTCTCTTCAACTGCCGGCTGTTCCTCTTTCTTCGGTACGGTCAGGATCAAAGTGCCATTTTCAAACTTCGCCTTGATATCCTCCTTTTTCACGTCCTCACCTACATAGAAGGAACGGCTGTAGGAGCCAACATAACGTTCACGTCGAATATACTTACCATTGTCATCCTTCTGGTCATTGTTGGTATCGCTTGTCGCCGCTACGGTCAGATAGCCATCCTCAAGCTGTATCTTCACGTTTTCCTTCTGGATGCCAGGCAGGTTCATTGTAACCTCATAGTTTGAATCCTTTTCTTTGACATCCGTTCTCATCATGTCAGCGGCATTTCCACGACCATGATGTCCTCTCCTTGCCGGGTGGAAGAACTCATCTTCTACCTCGTTCTCGAAATCATCAAAAAACTCATCCCATAAATTTCTTCTATAAACACTTGGCATCAACATAATGAATCACTCCTGTTCTGTTATTAATTTTGAACTCTGGCTTTCTTTCCTTTTGTTCTATATGTGTTATATCACTTGTTGTTAGCACTGTCAAGTGTCGAGTGCTAATTTAATCATAAAATAATTGTTAAGATTTTCTAATTGTCTGACATTTTTGAAAATATTTCCACTCTGTCACCGCTTCATCCCTTTTACAGTTACCCACAGCAGGGATGCCCTGCCGTGGCGCCGTCCCGGGTATGACTGTTCTGAGAGGGATCCTTCATGCACAGATGAACCGCAGTGGTGGTAAACGCCCTTGGCAGCGCCAGAATGTTGGGATTGTCGCCCACAATCTTCTTTTTGGCGTCCTCCAGAGCTTCCTCCACGGTGGCCCTGGTTTTCAGCCCCATGCCTCTGGCGATCCCCGGCTCCCTTGCCCCCACAATGTAGATTGCCGAAGTATTCATCTCCGCAATATGCCCACAGGACATCATGGAAAAGCCATGGAAGGGATGAAAAGCATTGGCGTAACGGTACTTGCGGATATACTCCGCGTTGGTGGCAAAATACTCCCCATAGCGGTTCATGTCCGGCAGAATCTGCATATAGTCATGCTGGAACATTTCATACAGTTCCCTCAGATAAGGCCATCTCTCGTCATGGAACCAGCCATCGCAGATGGAGGGGACAATGAATACACAGTGGTCGGCCAGAACTCTCTTGTGGCGGATCACCTGAGCAGACAGAGCCTGCATCATCTGAATGGGATTGGTGCCCATGCCGTCGCTGTAATGAAAATTGGTGGGCATGCCAAACACCACCACGTCGTATTTTTTCTCCGCCCAGTGAACATAGGTCCGCTTATCTGCTACAGCCCAGCTGACAGGCTGCAGCTCTTTGGCATAGCCGGAAAAAATGGCAATCTGCCGGGATTTGGTATCCAGAACCGCGTCACAGCAGAAGAATTTCTTGCCCATTTTTTCTTCCATCAGCATTCCCTGCTGGTCGAATTTGCTGCGCATCTCCGAATGGGTGGAAACAGGCACAAAATCAGGTCTGTGCATCACCTCCGGCACATGATGAGCCGCGATGCTCCGCCAGTGAGAAATTCCTGTGGCACAGTGCTTGTAGCCGCCGGAATACCCTCCGTATGGGTTGCCCTGGGTATGTCCGATAAGAATGGCCACATCCGCGTCATAGACATATTTATTCATAATCACATGATCGCCATTGGCGGTATACCCAATGTCCACCAGATGATCATAATCCTCAGAATCATGACTTGTAATCTGTCCGGTGTGGTAAAACTCATTGAACAGCTGCTCTCCTAAAATGGTTCTCATTTCCGGCACAGTAGCCCTTGGATGAAGGCCGTTGGAAAATAAAAGAAGAATATCCTTTTTCTCCACACCAACACTGTACAGCTCATCCAGGCAGGCCCGGATGGATACCTTTCTGTGAGAGGTGGGCTGATTGCCGCCCTTGACAATATCGGGGATAACAATGACGACCCTGTCGCCGGGCTTTGCCAGTTCGGTCAGCGTGGGCATCCCGATGGGATTTCGGATAGACTCCAGGGTAGCGTTGTAAAGGCTGTCCCAGTCCTGAGGCAGACAGGGCGGATCCGGCACGGTCTCCCCGGGAATAAAGATATCTGTGCTGTCAGGCAGTTCGGCGCTCATCATGCCATTGCCGTATTCAAAATCAAGTTTCATGTTTTTCTCCCTTCTATGATACTGTTGTCATATCCCCAATATTTCAATGGCGACATGCGGCAGCTTATTTTCCAAGGTAAATCCGGATAATCTCAAGGTATTCCTCCGGATAAAAACCGATCTCCCCGGAAAATCTTGTCAGTGCGATCAGTCCGCCGTCAATCTCCGGGATAGAAGCAAGCATTTCGGCATTGTCTGTCTTCAGGCCGCCCCCATACACCACGTCGATGCCGCCGGTCGCTTCCTTAATGAACCTGGCGATCTTTGTGATATACGGCCTGTCCGCAGGCGTTTTGCCCGGACCGATGGACCAGACCGGCTCGTATCCTATGACAACCTGGCTTTTGTCCACGCCGTCAAGGCCGATTTCCAGCTGTGCGCCCAGCACTTCCCACCATTTTTCCTGCTCCTCACTCTTCTCACCGATACAGTAGAGAACCTTCATTCCCTGGGCCACAGCCAGCCGC
>JAJQID010000072.1 GCA_021199405.1 Lachnospiraceae bacterium | reverse complement strand
CCCT
Source organism: Lachnospiraceae bacterium (assembly GCA_021199405.1). Taxonomy (GTDB): domain Bacteria; phylum Bacillota; class Clostridia; order Lachnospirales; family Lachnospiraceae; genus RGIG6307. Next base: position 4,374 of record JAJQID010000072.1, on the reverse strand, counting down.
TCCCCTGAGGACACGTACTGTCAGGCAGGCCATGCCGGTAAGGATAAGGGGACCTAAGGGGATCCGGCCCGACCAGTTCCCCTGCTGTCCCATTGACAGGCAGCGGAATGTAGCCAGCTCGCCCCAGAAGATCTTCTGGGACAGCGGGAATAACACATACTATTGTTCCAGGGGGCACCGCTTCCAGCGGAACGGAAATCCTCTGTAGAAGGGAAAGGAAGGTGAGAGATGGTAATATATAACTGCCTGAAATTGTCCGTATACCGGGTTTTATTCTTTGGCATGAGAGTCCTGATCATCGGTGCAGGAGCTGTGGGCAGCTATCTGATGGAAATGCTGGCAAAAATGGGCGTATCCCCAGACACCATTGACCCGGATGAGCTGACGCTGGAAAACGCTGCCAAGAACAGCTGCCTGATCCGTACCCCTGAGGATGCGGGAAGGAACAAGGCACAGTGCGCGTCTGAAAGGGTCATTGAGTTCCTTGACGAAGGTTGTACCTCCAATGGCATTGATGCAAACGCCTGTGACTTGGGCCCGGAAGCCTATTCGGACTATGACGTGGTGTTTGTGGCTGTGGATAATTACGATGCAAAGGTCCTGATCAATGAGCAGATCAGACAGCTGCCAGAAGAAAGGCGGCCAAAAGTCATCGTGTCAGGCACTTACGATGAGACAGCCCAGAGCGTTATGCTGGACAACACAGAGTTCTGCATGCGCTGCCTGATTGATGAGGGATGGATGAAGGACAGCAGCGTCAGAACCTCCTGCGCCGGCCCGCAAATCAGGGAAATTGACGGGATCCCGGAAATTATCCGGACCTCCAACCTGGCAAGCTCCATGGCCGCCCATCTGGCGGCAGAGCAGTTCAGGGCTGATGTCATCGGGCATAGGGGGGTTGTAAACCGCAGGATGACCTACACAGCGTATCCAAATCCAGAATTAAGCGTTGGCCGGCCCATGAGAAAACGCAACTGCCCGGGTTGCGCGGTCAGACCCCCGGAAAAAATCGAGTGGCTGCCCGGCACAGTCTTGACAAAAACCCTGAGCGGGCTTCTGTCAGAGGTGGAGAAAATGCTGGGCACGGACGATTTTGAGGTTTCCGTACACAGGCTGAACTTTAAGAAAACCGTCTATGCCGGGTTTATTGAAAAGGACGTCTGCCGCTGCTGCGGCAAACCGATGAAGATCCTGAAGCACGAGGGCAGAACTTATCCGCAGGATTTAATCTGCGGACAGTGCAGGTCAGACCACCGTAGCATTGACTACGAAATTGTACCGGAACAGGGCGGCGTCCTGCATGCGTTTACCCGAAACTGTAGTGAGGAGGTGAAGGGCATGAATCTCTATGACCTGGGTTTCCCGTTAGGAGCCCATATTGAGGTTGTTCAGAGAAACAATGCCCTAGACTTCCTGGACGAAGGAAAAATCATCAGTACCGTATTTTCCTGCAGTGACGACCACAGCCAGATGCACACTGTACATAAGCTGTAAACCATAAAAAAGAGGAGGTATTTTATGAATTTTACTACAACCTATAAAGACACGGCAGGGGTAAGCCGGACAGTAGCCGTTACCGAGGAAGATTCCATGGAAGCTATGAAAAATGATTATGATGTGGTCAGCCGGTTATACAATCCCAGATATGTGACCATCCAGAGGGTGCAGGCCGGGCCAGGTGAGGCCATGCATCTGAAGGTGACCGTCAGGGCCCCATCCCATTACCTGACCTCACAGGAGGACACTTCGCCGAAGGCGTGCCAGTCCACAAGCGTTGATATCGTTGTATACCCCGGATATCCTGTGATAAAAGTAAAGGCATACTATCCGGGCGACCACTATCTTGCCAGCCCCAATGTGTTCCGGTACGGGGGAGCGTGCATAGACGAATGGATCCCGTTTACCAGCTCCCTGGTGACTGTGGTGGAAAAGCTGGTCCATGATATGATACATGACCCCATTGTAACCCGGTATGACAGCATGGCGAACGCGGCTATGGAACAGTGGCACAAAAACGGCGTGGCGGCGGGTCGGTTCCCCACGATTGCTCCTAAGCTGCTCTATGCGCCGGAAAAAAAGGCCCTTCCGCCGCGTGGGACTGGCGGAGTGGCGAAGAAAACAATAACACCGTTGCCTCCCAGACGCCACTGAAGCTGATGGGAAAAGAAAGGAGGAGACAAATAAATGATGACAGGCATTGATAAGACCCCCATGCCGCCCAAAAGGTCGGCGGCGCCCCGAAACATCCCGGTATGTTCTTTTGAGAAGGCCTGCGCGATGATCAGGAAAAAATGCGGCGGTGTCATTTCAGAGAGGCATGGGAGCGGCCCCCATAAGGTGATGATCCTCCCGGAGGCGGCCCGGGAGCTGGAGGTAATGATTTCCTACGGCCGGAGGTCGCCCATGAATGTCTGTGAACAGAAGTATACCGGTTACGGCCATTTCCTGATGGATGAGAGAGGGAACCATATCACCGTTGTGAAGCACTTCATTGAGATCCAGACGATGAACAGGAGCCCGGTTGGCGCGTCTAATCTGGGCCCTGACGGGGAAAATAACCCCGGCCTGGACTTCCTGGAGTACCACAGGGAAGAGTTTATGAGAACAGAGGTAAAATATAATACTGACGCCTTTGGTTACCAGGTAGACCCCTTCCTTTCCCTCTGCGGCTCCTCAGAATTTGTCCTGGAGGGGCACACCCACCCGGACCTTGGGGTGTTTTACAGCGGACCGGACCGGGCAAGCGGCTCCGCCAGGGCCGGGAAAGACCCTGTCTGTATCTTCGTATGCGACCCGATCCGCAGGGAGATGCTGGGAAGCATCGGCAAAGAGTTCCTGAAAGCCGAGGTGATCGTTTATTCACGGGGTGGCTGCCGGGAGAAGGAAGAGGAAGAAGTAATACAGTTTGCCCCCTGCGCGGATGAGGAGGAAGTACAGCCCCAGCCCAGCACCTGTGTGAATGAGAAGGAAGTACGATCCAGCCCCAGTGCAGATGAGGTGGTACGCCTGGCCAGCCGGTGCCTCCGCGAAAAGGATTATAAGGGAGATATTGGCTGCCATACCAGGATGGACGGCAGGGTACGGCTGAAAATCAGGATGCTGGTCCCGAAGGAAGAGCAGGCGTGAAATTTCACAGAAAAGGTCCGGCGCCTGGTAGTTTTATGGCTGTTGCCGGCAGTGAAAAAGCAGCATGAGCGGCGGGAGGAGGATGAATATGGCAAGTGGATCTGTAAGGCAGAATGATAAGGCATTGGGTGTACCTGAAAAGCTGGGAGCTGAATACTACAGGGAGTTCCTCACCCGGCAGGGGAAGGAGGTTTATGACCGGGTGAATGCCCAGCTGCTGGAGAAAGACTACTCAGGGACAAGTACATTTCTGTTATCCGATCCCGCCGCAGCTGCCGCAGACTGTTTTGCAGCGTACCGGGCACTCCGCGATGACCATCCTGAATATTTCTTCCTTGGCCTGGAGTGCAGGTTCAGCCGGCTGGGAAGCGTGGGGACAATGAAATACCCGATCCTATATTCTGAGGAAAACATAGGGCAGATACAGCTCCAGCTGAGAAAATATATTTACCAGATTGTCCGTGGGACCGCATACATGGATGATATCGAGGGGGAAACAACAGTATATGAGCGGATAGCACAGCGGATGACCTACGAAAACAACAATGACATGCGGGACCATAATATCTGCGGCCCGGTCCTGTTTGGCTCCGGGGTCTGTGAGGGCCAGAATGCCCTGCTCCTCCTCTGCCTGCGCAGGATCAGAGTCCCCTGCATTAAGGTTTGCGGCAGGACAGATACAGACGGGTCACACTGCTGGGCTGTTGCGTGGATCAAAGGGGAGCCTGCGCACTGTGATGTCACCTGGGAGAAGTCTGCAGAGGGGAATGTCTGGTTTGATTACCTGAATCTTTCTGACCGTCAGATATCGGCCAACCATTATTCCTTCCGGTCAGGCCGGTGCCCGGAATGCCGGACAGGCCGCTTCTCCTATTACCAGTATCATGGCTTATGTGTCCATTCCCCGGCGGAACTGTACAGGATGCTCAGGCAGCAGGCAGCTTCTGATATGCCGCTGAGAATCCATTTCGAATACCGCCCGCTGACGGGCAGCCTTTTAAATGAAATAAAATCGGCATTCTTCTTCACCGGGATTAATGCGGAACGGACAGTATATGCCCATCCGGATAACGGGAATGTAATGATTATCTGAAAAAAATGCAAAGTGAGATGGAAGGAGGCCTATGGATGAATGAACTGATGACCCTGGTAAATACGGATATCAGCGGCTGGCTTTGTTCTGGAAGTGACCCGGAAGTGATGACAGGCTTATTTCAGAACCTTTTGTTCCGGTCAGCGGCGCAGGGG
>JAJQID010000218.1 GCA_021199405.1 Lachnospiraceae bacterium | reverse complement strand
CTTTTGGCGGCGGCGGAATGATGGAGAAGGGGCATCAGACCATGCTCTCGCTATTGGACTATGACGGAAACGGAACGCTGCTGGAAGTCGGCTGCGGCTCCGGCCCCTTAAGCATTCGTGCCGCTCTGACATGGCCACAGACAAAGGTGGTCGGAATTGATTACTGGGGCGCCATGTGGGATTACAGCAAGCAGTTATGCGAGAAAAATGCCGCTTCTGAGGGCGTTGCTTCGCAGTGTACTTTCCAAAAGAGAGACGCAAACAAACTCGATTTTGTGGACGAAACCTTTGACGCCTTAATCAGCAATTATGTGTACCATAACGTTATGGGGTCAGATGTGCATGAGCTGATTCTGGAGAGCCTGCGGGTTTTAAAAAAGGGCGGTGTATTCGCCATCAACGATTGCATGAAGCCGAAAATGTACGGCGATATGGAGGCATTTGCGCAAAAGCTGCGTGATATGGGTTATCAAGATGTGCGTCTGGTGAATATGTCGGAGCTTGTCTTCGGCTCGGAAAGCCGTGCCAATATGATGATGCTGGGGAATTCCCGTATGCTGGTGGGAAGAAAATAAGCAAGAGAAGGCCAGGGCTTTTGTGCTTTACAAAAAATACATTGTGTGGAGGATTACGGGGCAATGCATAAATACTATCAGAAAAATTGCGCTAAATTAAAGAAGTCCATGAATGGATACCTGAAACTGATTTCTGCTGAATTGCAGCAGGCCAGTGGAAAGGACTATTCTGAGCTTATGGAAGAAATCTGGGATTTCTATGACAAAAATCTGCTTGAGCATTTTCCCTATATTGGCGGGGATGATGTGAGCGGAACCGGAAACCTGACTGGAGCGTATTATTTTGTGGCGATGGGTGAGGTTTTGAAGAACTACGGCGTTTCTTTAGATGATGCCGGTCATCTGATGGTGCTGTCCTACGAACGAACCTTTCTGCGGATTCCGGGATTTGCCAGAAAGCTTGCGGGAAAGATGTTCAACAGTCCGAAGATACTGAACAAAATGTTTCAGAAGAAAGATAAGCAGAATGCAGCAAATGCGGAAAAGAATCCAGGCAGCTTCGAAACAAAAACCATGATCCCGCCGGAAGAAGGGTATGCATTCAGCTACCATAACCTTGTATGTCCGTTGGCGAACTTCGCCAAAGAACACGGTTACATGGAATATATGCCCTATCTCTGCAATCTGGACTATGTGATGTTCGGGGTGCTGGGTGCGCCGCTGTACCGTGAGCAGACCTGTGCCTCCGGTGGGGAATATTGTGACTTTAAATTGAAGTCCGGAGCCCCTGTCTTGCCTTATTGGCCGCCGGTGTTCAAGCAGGGGGATGGGTATCAGTAACAAAAATTGGAGGAACTTTATGGAAAAAAGAAACTACCGGGCTTTATTGTCGCAAAAGCAATATCTTAAGCTGCTGACGGCGGATCTGATCAGCCGTTTCGGGGATTCGCTGGACGCGATTGCCTATTCCTGGATTATGTATGAAATCACGGGAAGCGAATCACTGATGGCCTTCATCATCGGCCTGAATTATATTCCCACGATTTTATTGCAGCCCTTTACAGGCGCACTGGTTGACCGGATAAATAAGCGCATTATGATGGCACTTACTGATTTGCTGCGCTTTCTGGTTGTGCTTCTGTTTGTTGCTCTGTACATAAATGGAATGTTGACACCGGTGCTGATCGCCGCCCTGACTATGCTTACCTCCACGATTGAGGCATTCAGGATGCCGGCCGGGAGCGCAATCACGCCGCTTTTGCTGGAACCGTCCTATTATACGCTTGGAAAGGCAGCGAGTTATTCCTTTTCCCGGGTCAGTCAGCTGTTGGGTTATATTGTCTCAGGAGGCTTGATAGCCCTGATCGGTTCAGGAGGCGTGCTTGTCATTGACGCGGTTACATTTTTCATTTCTGCTGTTCTGATTCTCTGGATCAGAGTTACGGAAAATCATGAAACCGGTGAGACAAAGAAAGTGGATTTGGGGCGGGTTTTTGCAGATTTTAAGGAGGGAATCTCTTTTCTGAAGGGCGGCAGGGTTGTGCAGATGATCAGTGTGATTGGTCTGGTTATCAATTTCGGGCTCATGCCGCTCACTGTATTTCAGACACCGTATGTCAGCGACTATCTGAATATGGGCGCAGGCATGCTTTCCTATATCAAAATTCTGATGATGGTCGGTATGATGGCGGGAGCTTTCGTCACGCCGAGACTGCTGAAATTCAAAAAAGGGCATCTGTGCGTTGCTGCCGGTATTGGCATGGGGATATCGATCATCTGTATGTACATAACTCCTGACATTCGCCTTATGATTGGGAAAATGGTACTGCTGACGTTGAGCATGTTTTTCATTGGCGTGGGCGGCGGCGTCCTGAATGTGGTGATCGGCGGCTTAATGATGGTTGCAGTGCCGCGGGATAAAATGGGAAGAATGAGCGGCTTAAATGCCGCGATCATGGAGGCGTCCATGCCGATTGGGTCTTTTATCTGCTCTGCATTGGCGCTGATGCTCAGCGTAACACAGATTTTCGCACTGTTTGGCATATGTACGATTTTATTTTATATTCTGATAGGCGGATCTCGCTCTGCTGATATTTTAAATATAAATACGGAAGTAGAACAAATAGAGTATTGATTGCGGAAGCATTTGCAGAATGGATCGACGAAGAAAAGAAAATAAAAGCAGCATTTCTGCCCATGCCAAAAGGTATGTGGCTGGTGGAGGAATAAATCGTGAAGAAAGACATACAGACCAAGCGGGAGCGCGAAAAACAGATGGTCACGCAGATGATCGCGCTCTACTGCAAAAAGAACCATCACATGAAAGGAACGCTCTGCCCGGACTGCGAGGCATTGACGCAATACGCATGCCAGCGCAGCGATTAATGTCCCTTTATGGAGACAAAAACTTTTTGTTCTAACTGTAAGGTGCATTGCTACAAACCGGAAATGCGGGGAAAATCCGCCAGGTTATGCGCTTTTCTGGGCCGAGGATGATTTTTCATCATCCGGTCGCCGCTGTCCGTCATGTAGTGGAAACCAAAAAGGAGCAGAAGCGGCTGAATGGAACGCAGTGGAAGCAGAACAGGCAATGATGCTGCAAACGATGACAGGCAAAGGAGACGATAAAATATGGGAAAAATCACATTGACCGGCGTGCCGGCAACCATGTTGCAGACAGTGTACGCCCGCGCGCAGGAAACGCAGAAGCAAAATCATAAAATTGTGGACGAAAAGGCGGTGGACCTTGTGTCCCGCCTGGATTACGATTTTTCCCTTGCACAAAAGGATAAAGCCATGTCAAGCGGGGTTATCGCCCGGACGCTGGTGCTCGACCGGATGGTAAAGCAGTATTTGCAAAAGTATCCGGATGCCGTAGTGATCAATATCGCCTGTGGCCTGGACACCCGTTGCTATCGGGTGCAGGGCTGCTCGCACTGGTACAATCTGGACTTGCCGGAAGTGATGGCCTTGCGAGAGAAGCTGCTGCCGGAGGACGGGGTGATCTCTCAGATTTCCGCTTCCGCTATGGATGCGCGCTGGACCAATGGTATCGCTGCCGACGGGAAGTCCGTGCTGGTCATCATGGAAGGGCTGACCATGTATTTGAATGAGTCAGATGTCAAACAGATTTTTACAATTATTGCAGCGCATTTTCAGGATGTTGCAGTGTTCGTGGAAACCATGCTGCCTTTCATCGTGAAGACGGTAAAGGAGAAATCTATCGAGGGCAGTCATGCGAAATTCATCTGGGGCGTGAGGGACGGGAAGACACTGGCAGCACTGTTGCCGGAGTTTTCGTTTGTGGAAGAACATAGTCTTGTGGAGGGTATGGAAATCATAGCGCCTGTTTATAAGGTAATCGGGAAACTTCCCGCAGTTCGGAATCTGTCGAACAGGATTATTGTACTTAAGAGAAGGCAGAGTCATATATGAGACTTCAGGAAATTCTGTAAAGGCGGGAAAATGCGATGGTAATAACAATGATTTCGATCCTTATGATTATGCTCGGCTACTTTCTCATGCTGTACGGTGCAGTCGGCTTTATTCAGGACAAGCGGCTTTTCTCCTCTGCTCCGAAAGAAAACCTGGCCGTGATTCCAGACAAAAAAGAGCGGTTCAAGGGCGCGCATGTCATCGGCTGGGTGATCGTCGCCTTCGCTGTGCTGCTGTTGATCGGCGCATTTGCTCTGGGTATCTGGGATGGAGCAAGAAATGGCTTCAGCGGACTTCGATACTTTGCACGCTTTCTCATCATGTTCTATGGGATGGAGATTTACGATATTTTCTTTTTTGACTGGTATCTGCTCTGTCGCTCCAACTTCTTCCCCCATTTTTACCCGGAGACGAAGGGCATCGTGGGGCCGCAGATGTTCGGCTATAACA
>JAJQID010000067.1 GCA_021199405.1 Lachnospiraceae bacterium | reverse complement strand
TTGTACCCGGTTTTTCAGGTGTCCTCAGTCTAGCATGAAGGGCGATTTTTGTCAATATTTGTATATTCTGATTTTCATCCGGTTTAAGAAATAAAAGCGCCTGTTCCTTCATCATAATGAAGACGATGAAGGGAAGCACAGACGCTTATTCTCAATGAAAATATTACTTTTAAATCCGACAGGACCATCATTTCTGTTTTCTCTTATAAAGGAACAGAACAATTAACGCCAGCCCGCAGAGCAGCAGAAACGCAAGCAGCGCCATGAGAGGCGCTCTGTCCCCTGTCTGCGGAGAAGGAAGGTGCTCCGGTGTTTCCCCCGGTTCAGGGGTTTCTTCTGTATCCGACGATTCTTCCGGTTCCGACGACCCTGACGGTTCTTCTGTATTCGACGGTTCTTCTGTATCCGACGGCGCTTCCGGTTCCGACGGTTCCTCTGTATCCGACGGCTTTTCCGGTTCTGACGGTTCCTCTGTTGTCAACGTCTCCAGATCGGTTTTCTCCGGCTTCACCTGGATTGTCGCCTGATAATTCCAGACCATGCTCTCCATGTCTGCAGTGGGAATACTAATCAGCGCCGGACTGCCGGTATAAACCGCCGTCTCCGTGGTCAGCTCCTCGCAAGTCACCAGATACAGACCAACCGGGAGGGAAGAAATCACAGCTCTGCCGTTTTCATCCGTGACCGCCTGCCAGTATTCCTCCACACTGCTCTCCGCGTAAGAGGTTAAAATTCCGATCACAGTCTTTTCCTCGGACGCGTGATCCAGCTGATTCAGCGTCCCGGCCTCCACGCCGCAGCCCTGAAAAGAATCCGTCAGTGAAAAAACGCCCTCCGGAGACAGATCCGCTACCCGGAAAACCGTGAAGGTCACATTTTCCAGCGCCAGGTTCTTTGTCTCCTCTGTCTCCGTTCCATACAGATAACTGATTGTCAGAGTCACGTCAGTTCTGCCCATATCGACGGCAGTGTCAAAGCCTGCTGCCAGCGCACTGACGCCTGTCCATGACAAGGCCGCCGCCAGCACCCAGACTGCCCACAACCAGACCAGCTGTCTGATGATCCTGCTCTTTTTTTCACGCTTTGTCATTTACTCCTCCTCCATGTGCGATACCTTCCCAAACTGCCAACCCCGGCTTTTTTCATTTTCTTCTGCCGGCTCTGCCGCCTTTGCGCCGTTTACCCAACAGATAAAGTATCAAAATCAATAACAGGACAAAAGCGATCCCGATGGCAGGAAGCACATACGCCATCCAGGCAAAGCTCCCGGTGCGAAGCGCTTCCGTCTGCACCGCAGCTTCCATCCCGGTCCCGGCTGTCTCCGGCTCATATTCTACCCGGCTCCCATGCACCAGCAGACGGTGAGTATTCACCCCGTAGGGCGTACAGGTCACCAGCGTTGCCAGATCCTCTCCCGCCTCCACCGCGAGAGCGTCCGTCTGCGTCGGTTCCACCACCTCTATGCTCACAACCTCGTATGCCAGCACCTCATCCAGAATATAAAGGTAAAAAAGGTCACCCTCTTCCATCCAGTCCAGATCTGTCAGCAGCGCCGCCGAGGGCAGACCCCGGTGACCGGCCAGCACCGTGTGGGTTCCTTCTCCGCCGACCGGAAGCGCTGTTCCGTACAAATGTCCGATGCCGCTCTGCAGCGCCTCCGCACCGGTACCGTGATAAATCGGCAGATAAACATCAATCTTCGGAATGGACAGATAGCCCATGATACCGTTCCCGGTCAGGTTCAGCGCGGACTCATACAACGTATCCGTCTCCCCATCCTCCCCAAAGGCATCTCCGATGGTATTTCCCGAAAGACCGGCGTTGTACTCTTTTGCAGTCTGCCAATACTGCTCCAGACTTTCCTCCTCCAGCTCCTCCAGCGTTCTGTCATACTGCTGCAGCAGACGGGTCTGCCGGTACTGATTCCACAGATCGCTGACCGCGGGATAGAACAGGACACAAAAGCCGCCGATAAAAACCAACCCTCCCAGAAGAAGCCGCAATGGAATTTTCCTGTGTTTTTTCATTTCGTACTCATGCCGCCTGTGCCTTTCTGTGGTAATACCAGCGAATCAGAAGCGCCGCCGCTGCCACCGTGAGCAGTCCCAGAAAGGCTACAAGCCCATAATTGGTTGCCATAGACGTAGTGGCTCTGGCTGCCTCCTCCACATACTGCTCCTCCACATATTCCACCCGATGCCCCCGCACCAGAAGCCTCTGGGTGTTGACTCCGTAGGGCGTACAGGTCACCAGCGTCACCAGATCCTGCCCTGTCACCGGCGTCAGACTCTCCGTCTCCTCCGGCTCCACCACCAGAATCTCCTCCACCTCGTACGCAAGTATCTCATCCAGAATATAGAGGTAAAATAAATCCCCCTCCTCCAGAAGATCCAGATCCGTAAAAAGCGGGGCGGAGGGCAGACCTCTGTGAGCCGCGATCACCGCATGGGACGTCTCCCCACCGACAGGAAGGGAGGAGCCCTGCAAATGTCCGGCGCCCTTCGTCAGCACATCATCCTCCGTTCCGTGATAAACCGGAATCCGGATATCAATCTTCGGAATCTCCAGATACCCCATGATGCCGTTTCCCGCCACATTCAGGGCGTTCTCATACTCCTCATCAACCGCCTCCTGTCCTGCGGCAAAGGCGTCAGGCACCCAGATGGGAGTGTGGGCGGCGTTGTAAGCACGGGCCGCCGCCCACTCCTCCTCATACCCCTCCTCTGTCAGCTCCGACACCTGTGCCTCGTAAGTATTTGCCAGACTTTTCTGACGCATGGTATTCCACAGATTGCCGGTCACCGGATAGAGGAGGAGGGCAAGCCCCGCCAGAAACAGCAGGAGCGGGGCTGCCTTTTTAGGGAAAAAATGTATCACGCTCTCTCACCGCCGGACTTTTCACGGTTTCTTCCCGAAAAAATGATAAATACAGCTGCGATCATCAGCGCCACACCGGCGATGGTAAAGATGATAATGCCTACGCTGCCGGTGGCGGGAAGGGAGGGAAGCTGGGTATCAGTGAGGGTCAGAGTCAGGGAAGCAGTGTTGCTGGTCGCAGTGCCCACAGTTTCTGTGTCCACATTGATGGTCCAGGAGCCATCGGAGGTCTTACCGTTTGCCAACGGATAGGTTTCCACTGTTGTGCCATTTCCCGAATATTCTGTCGCACTTACGCTGCCAATCAAACCTGTCAACTCCTGTGAAGTGCTGTCTACCTGCTCTGTAATCGTGAATGCAAGATAATTGTTGTTCAGGCTGTAGCCGGAAGGAGCCACGCTTTCCTTAATGTAATACGTGGTATCCGCGTCAAGTCCTGTCAGAACCAAAGCTCCATCAGCATCCGTTTTAACAGCGCTTACCTTGTCTGCATCTGCCACTGTGCTGTCCGCAAGCGCGAAGCTTCCATTGCTTCCTGTGAAAGACAGAGGATTGGAGAAATCCCGATTTTCTGAAATAATGAATGACGCGTTGGAAAGCTTTGTGGTACCAGTCTCACCATATTTTGCCAGGTTCATCTGATAAGTATAAACCTTTGTTCCGTTGTCACTCACTTCATTGTCCTTCGTGTCATCCGGGTCATTTCCATAGGTCAGTGTAGCTTCATTGCTGTTTCCGCCTGACGCCAGTGCGGAGGAGAGCAGCTCTGCCTCATAGGTAATTTTTACTTTCTCGTAAGGATAAGTACCATTTGTATAAAATGTGCTTAAATATTGAGATGAAAAATCAACGGTCAGCACTCCCGTGCTGTCATTCACAGAGGCTGTGTAATTCGTAGCAGCCGTCAGCCCCGTTCCGGTTCCTGTCGTATCCTGCCCCGTATAGGCCTGTACTTTCACAGAGCTTTCTTTAATTTTCATGTTGGCAGGAGTGTCAGTCACTTTAAAGACAATTCTGGAAGAATTCTCAGCAAACTTCGGCACATCCACTGTAATGGAAAAGTACAGGGTATCACCAACCTGCGCCTGCTCCGAGTCACTTTTACCAGACATATCAGAAGAAGCTGATACCTCTTTATCAATGGAAATAAGGGATCCCTTCAGCACTGCATCTTTAGCTGCCAGAGTCCAGTCACTTGCTGACGTACCAGTTGTCCCGGAAACATCCACGCTGACCATCATATTCAGGAAGGCCATATTCTCACTGCTGGGAAGTATCAGGTAAGCGCCCACAGGAAGGCTGGCAGTGGCTGTTGTTCCGCTTGTCACGTTGGCTGAAGTAAAGCTATTCTCATTTACAGCCCATTTTAATGAAGAGGTTCCACCTACCGCGGTATCCTTTGCCGGGCTTAATATCGTTGAATTTTTCTCCGCATTTTTCACATAAGCTGCAAGCGTATTTACCACCGCACTCTGCTCTTCTGCGGAGTTTCCATCTGTTGTCTGGCTGGCTGTTGTGCCAATCAGCTTGCTGGCCACCAGGGCTGCCAGCGCCGCGGCTTCATCTTGATACTGACCATCGTCATTCGGTCCTGTAGAAGTGGGATCTGTCCAGGTTGACGCTACCAATGCCGCATATGCCCACGGAGTCAGATGATACTCCAGAGAATTAGAATCCTGATCATACGTTGCATACGCCACCTGATAGGTAGCAAAGCCCAAAGCTTCTGCTTCCACTTCATAGGTTCCGGGGTTTGTTTCACTCTCCGCAACCGGAATTTTACTGATGGTAACCTCCTTCGTATTGGTAACCACCTTCGTATCTGCGTCTGCAGCTCCCGCTATACTTACACTGACTGTGGTTGTGCTCAATGAGTCTGCCCTTGCGGTCACGCCCATTCCCAGCACCAGCACCGCCGCCAGAAGCAGCGCTGAAATTCTTCTTAACATTCCTTTCATTTTCCCTCTCCTTTGATGTTTATTTTGTTAAGATTTACTTTGCCCTTCTATCTGATCGGGCTGTCGGTATCACATTTTTGAAACTTCCTGTCAACCGCTTATGCGGCGTTTTTTCTTTACATAAAGTAATTTGCCTGTGATACCGGCACTGCCCGTATCTTTTACCCATTGCCTTCCATGGATCGCCTCCTCTCATAGAGCCAGTACCCTGCCAGCATCAGTCCCGTGCCCAGGAAGGTCAGCCACCAGATGCCTGTGGAACCGGTGTGGGGCAGTTCATAGATGCACTCGTCCTCCACGTTGAAGGCGATGGTATAAAGATCGGCGTTCGCAGCACTTCCCGTGTCCGGAGACGGTGTGATACCCGCTTCCGCTGTTTGACTATTAGTTGTTACTACGGAATTCTCTATCAGGGTAATGATTTCTCCGGTGTCCGTGTCTGTAATCTGTTGCACAGTCACCACCGGTGTCGTCGGTGCCGACGCTTCATACGCAATCGTCACTTCAAACACTGCCTTATTCAGCGAATACCCGGACGGCGCCTTCGTCTCCTTCACATAATAGGTGCCCGGCTCCAGACTGCCCAATGTCACCAGTCCATCTGTACCTGACGTCCCATCGGCACTGGTTGTCACCGCCGTCACCTTATCCTTGTCCTTACAGTCTTCGTCTGAATACACCGTAAACTCTGCGTTGGACAGCGTAACCGGACTGCTCCCGTTGGTCTCCGTCCTGCTCACCTTCGTAATCGCCAGATCATACAAAATCTGCTGATTAATGGCTTTGAGGGTGTACTTTGCGCCATTATTCGTGGTCGCTGTTGACGTGGTTGTAATAAAGCCGGTCAGAGAAGCTTTTTCGCTCTTTGTGCCTCCGATTCCGTCGTCAACCTCCTTCGTCACAGTGGCTGTCTCCGTGAAGCTGCTGTAGTCAATGACGCCTCCTGCGCCCTCCGCCTGCAGATAAATGGTTCCCAGCGTCCAGGTCTCTGTCAGATTTGCTGAATCATACGTGGAGCTCACTGTAGGCTGACTATCAGGAAAGCTGTTTGTGGAAGCGGAAGTTACCCCATTATCTCCTGCCGTGGTCTTTTCCAGACTGTAGCTTTCCGTGAACACCACCATGTCTTCCGTGCCGTTTCCTGCGGCGTCGGCTGTTCCTGACGCAGCTGTTTCATCAATGGTTCCGGTCACTGCGAACGTCACTTCCGTTCCGGTATCCGCCTCAGTCACCATATTTGTCCACTGCTTCTCCAGCGTCATTTCTACATAATAGAATCCCGCGTTCCAGTTTCCTGTGGTGTAGGTGCTGGAGGATATCTCGTTTTTGGCAGGAAGAGTAATCCCGCTGGTATATCCCGCCGCTGCTCCACTCGACTCATTCAACGCAACCGCCCTGGCCAGACTGGCCGGACCGCCGCTCCCTGCTGCCGGATCAACCTCGGCGTCCTCTTGACTCATGTAGTCCGCTTCCGCCCGATTATATGCGCCGCTGTAGGACGACTTGTCCGCGGTGACGCTCAGCTTTCCAAAATCAAGAACCCTGGTTCCGTCTGTCACAGTATAATCATCGTTATCATCCTTAAACACCAGATAGTAAGTGCCCGCCGCCAGCTGCGTGAAGGAATAAGAACCATTCTCCGCCGTCACCTGCTTATTTACCAGATTGCCCAATACATCGATGGCCGGATACAGCGTTGTCTCAGTACCGTCCAAATCACGCTGATGGAAGCAAGGCTTAATGTCGTCGAGCCGTCGCTCAATGTCTGCTCCCATTCACCGGTCTGGCTGTTCTTCGCAACCAGCTCACTTTGATACGCAGCGGTTTTCTCAGGCTCTTCTGTGCTGTACAGATAAACATCGATTCCCGCCAGCGTCTTGTCCAGCTCCGCATTCGAGCTGTTGTAGTAGCCGTCGTGATCCTGGTCCATCCATGCAATTCCGGATACAGTACGTTCCACAACATCGATAAAGGTTTTATTGCTCCAGACTGCGGACATATTGCCCAATTTGTAGAACATGCTGTCATAATAATAATCTCCGCCCTGCTGTACTTTACCTGAAGTAGTATCTTCAATTAATTCCACATAAGTCGTTCCCTCGTCCGGTGAAAGCGTCACGTCAACCTGGACCGTATCTCCTCCACTCACTTTCGGAAGGTTCACATAGAGAGCAATTCCCGTTGTATTGCCTGCCAGCTGCCGCAGAACTTCTCTCTCAGTATCAGACAGGGTATATTCCACCACATAGACGGTTGTACCATCATCCTCGGTCACTGGTCCTTTTTGATCATACGTTCCATTGTTTAATACTTTCCCTGTGGTGTCATCTTTCAGCCTGTCAAAAACAGCGTTCAACGTAGTCGAATCCGCACTGTAGCTCACGCCCGTCGTGTATCTCAGCAGAGTACTTTCTCCTGCAACTGTGCTGTCCAGTCCATCTATAAAGCTCTTGTAGTTGTCCTCGCTTTCAAAGGTCAGCCGGATCTTCGTCACCTGATATCCCCCGTGGAAGGAGGTGTCGCGGGAATCTCCGTTATAGGGAAGGACGTTGCCCAACTCAATCAAAGCAGTATCTGCACCTCGATTGATGTAATTCATGGTAAAGACAATATCTTCCCCCAGTTCCTCTCTTCCGTCCGCCTCGATCCAGACATTATCCGCCGAGCCCTTGGCCGCCACAATTGTCACGGAAGATGTTTTCGAGTAGGTACTGATCTGATTCAGTTCCTCATAGGTGATATAGATCTCCGCATTGGTTGTCAGATTCTCTCCATTTGTCACCTCATCCGGGTCATTATCCCCCGCGCCGGGCTTTCCGATCGTACAGGTATAATGAATGGTCGGCAGGGTGGTGTCATTGACGTCTGTTACGGTTGTGGTCAGGGTGATGGTCGACGTCCCGTCTGTGTTTTCCACATAGGTAATCTTCCAGTCCAGATCTCCCTCCTGATAGGTAGAGCCTTCGTAATCAAAGGTCAGGCTGCCCTCGTCAAAATTCAGATGGTTGGGCAGGGTGATGATGATCTCCATCTCCGCGGTCTGAGAGCCATTGTCCACCAGAGTATTGGATACCCCGCTGGCCTTATTCAGCTGCGGCGTCACCATAAAGCTGGCCGTCCTCTCTCCCTGACTCAGACTGTAGGTGGTTTTCGGTGTGTTCGAGGAACCTTTCTCATAATCCGTCACCTGGATGGCAATGTCGCTGACCATGGTATAGAGCAGCAGTGTATTCCCGCTGTACCACCCGGTATGGGTTCCGGGTACTGCAAAGCCCCGGGAATACTGGGTCTGTACATAGGCGTCACTATAGTTTTCGATTCTGGCCGCTCTTTGCCCATTTGCACCGGTATATATGCTGTAGGTTTCATTATCCGGATCATCGAAATATCCAGCCGGAAGTTCCCCGTTCCCGGAGCCGTACACTGAAACCCCGGCTGAGCCTCCCTCAGGCACGGTTCCACTATAGACAACCTCTCTCCAGCTGAAATCATAGATTTCTCCCTTCAGATTTCCATCTCCGGTGGCCACGATAGCCTTGTAATCCGGGCGGTATGTGGTCCAACCCCGAACGTCGTTGGTGGTGCACCAGGTCAGTCCGGTCTTTTCAAAATCGTCCGTCACATTCATCCGGCTGGTGACAGAAATTTTGCGCCCCGTGCGGATACAGCAGTCTCTGAACTCATACAGAATACCCACGCAAACGCCCTTGGATGTACCATCCTCCTTATAGCCAAAATAGTCGTACAGGTCCTGAAGGGTTTCAAAATAAATCAGATCCTCCTCCTCATACTCTCCCATATCTGTCGTCGGCGTCTTATATCCCTGAGCGTCCGCCTGATATGTCCAGTTCTCACCGTTCGGTTTCGCCGCATAAAGAACCGTCAATGTATAATACATTGTCTTATTTCTGTTCGCGCTCCAGCCGGTGGCAGTCTCCGAGGTTGTGATCCTGAAAATTTCCGTGCCGTTTTCCGTAATGCTGTTGGTCTGGGACGCAGTGGAAAACGTCTGATCCACCACTCTCAGGGTCGTGCTGGCCGGCGAATAGGCGTCCGCGTCAAATTTCTGCAGCAGATTGACCGCGGTCAGATAATCGTACTCGATCATATTGTCTATCTGCTCGTCATACGCGGCGTTATAATGAACCGATGTGGTATCCAGCGTGTTGTACACGTCGCTGTAATAATTCATATCCGCCCCGATATAAACCGTGGAACCCAGGGGCGTGGAGCCCTTGCCTGCCTGTCCGGAAAGGGTTGCGTTTGAGGATGTATTAAAATAATTCGTCTTGGTAATGGTCTCAGCGATCCCCCCGCTGCCTACATACAGGCCGGTCGCGTCTCCCACATAGTTGTCAAGGTAGGTCTCCTCCCCGAGGGCATACTTCTGATACTCACCTCCATACCAGGATACCATCCAGGCAAGGTCCTCATCCGTCTCGTCAGAGGTATCCCTCCCCTCTGCCTTTCCCGAGGAATCGTACACCTCCAGACTCGACACAATCCCTTCCATATAAATCTGTAAATATCCTCCCAAGTTCTCGGTCACCTCCGGATCAATGGGATAAATCACCTGAATATATCCGGCGGAAAACGCTTTCGTCTTTGTACTGTTAAAGTACGCGGAACTGCTGCCGTCAGAGGCCTGGGACGGATTGGTGTCCGAATAAGAGCTGTTCACCGTATATCCGCTGACTGAAAAGTGGACTGTAGTCTCCTCTTCACCCGCTGATGGCTGACTGCCTGTGGCCGTCCAGGCGCCGCCGCTGTAGCAGCTGTTGCTGATGGTGGCATTCTGGGAGCTTCTGGAATTATAAGGCGCCGCATCATAGGCGTACATGGTCGTTCTGGCGAGGTCGTCCTCATCATTCCAGTCCATATTCACGGTATAGGAAGAACCGCCCAGACTGTTTCCATACTCGCCATATTCGTTTTCCTTGTATGCCCATACATAAGGTGCGGAATATATTGTATCTCCATTTATGTCAGTAACAGCTTCCCCGTCCAGATACAGAGATCCCGTCATAGCCAGGTCAAACTCGATCGTACCCTCCGGGCTCTCTGTTCCCTTCATGCCGGTCCCGTCATTGCGCATGGACAGAGTAATCCCGTATCCCAGCATGGTTCCGTAGACCAGAGTTTCTCCCGTTGGATTGTCCAGCCAGTCATTATATTCCTTCTGGCTCACCTCCTCGCCGGTGGTCAGATTGAAATATCCGGTGTACGCCAGCTGGGTGTTCTGAAGCAGCGTCACATTATATTTTCCGGTGGCGGATACGGTGATAGCCGTGGGCTCCAGCACGGATGGATTCTTCTGATTGTCCTTGTTGCCTCCAATCCAGGCTTTGAACGTCGGTTTCACCGTCTCTCCGTTTTTCATGGCCTTGACCCGAATTCCCAGATACCCTGATGTATCACCGGTTCCGTCTCCTGTGATTACAACCTCATAATATCCTGTCAGCACCTGACCATTATCAGTCTCTGTTATCTGATAAGACTTCATATCTCCGGTTGTGAATTCCGCCTGGTCACTGCTCAGGAGAATGGACGCCTCCACGTAGACCTTCAGGACCTGATCCTCCGCAGCCGTATTGGAAGCCGCGCTGGCGCCGCTGCCGCTGCCGGAGGTATTATTATTCTGTCCCCCATCCACAGCTACAAAGCTGAAATTGTATGTAATCTGGTCATAAGTGCGAACCAGTCCGTTGGTGGCTGATGAGTCGTTGCCGGCTGTCCAGGAATCCGCCGGAGAATTCTCCACAGAATCCGCTTTCCAGGAATCGGATGTTCCATCCTCATAAACCAGATTGTCTGTATTAAAGGGCGATGTTCCATCCGTAATCTCAGTGAGTGAAAATTGCTGTACCTCGTAGGTTGTGGTCTCCTCTTCTGCTTTCGTATCCCCGTAGGAGGCCGCCGTCAGCTGCAGACTGTAGCTCTGCACAATCTGGCCTGTGACATACTGACCCTCCAGAATATTCTCCGCTTCCCTTACGCTGTCGCTGTAATTATCATCCTTCCAGACATTGTAATCCGTACTGTCCATCTCCGCCGCGGGAATCAGGGTCACCTTGCAGATGGAGCTGGTGTTGGTGCCCGGGTAATTGCCGCTTCCCTCATACATGGAATACACGTCGTTTCCGGCGCCGGTCAGGGAAACATTGTCGCAGAGGGCGCCGCCGGACAGGGTGAACACGCCGGTTCCGCGGTCATTGGACGGATTGGAGTAGCTGGCGGTATACTGCGCCACGCCGCCGCCCATATCCGCGGTATTTGCCGTGATCCGGCCTCCGCTCATATTGATCGTTCCGTTCTTCTGATAAATACCGCCGCCCCGTCTCGCCGTGTTGCCGGTGATCTCCGCGCCGGACTGAATATTTAAGGTGCCGCTGTATACATAGACACCGCCGCCTGCTCCCCGGGTTGCGTCCGTGGTTCGGCTGTTGGTGACCGTGTTATCACTGATTTTCACATTCGACAGCGTCACGGTACCACCAGCCATGTAAATACCGCCGCCTGCATTCGCCGCAGTGTTTTCCATCATCAGACCGCCGGTGAGCTTCCCGGTGCCCGAAGCAATGTATAACGCTCCCCCGGCAGTAGTCGCCGTGTTATTCTGAAGGGTGCCGCCGGTCATCCGGAAGCTGCCGCCGCTTACATACACTGCTCCTCCAGTGCTGGCTGTGTTCCCCTCTATGACGGCATCCTCCTCCAAAAGGAAGGTGCTGGCCCCGCTCTTCACAAACACCGCGCCTCCATTGCTTGTGGCAGTGCAGTTTGCGATTCTGGCCGTGCCGCTCAGCACAAAGGTACCGCTGTCCACACAGACTCCTGCTCCTCCGGTAGCCGCACGACAATCCGCGATCTGGCCGCCGGTCATGGTCACATAGCCGCCGGAATAAACGTAGACGCCGCCGCCATAGGTCGCCGCGGTTCCGGAGATAGTGCCGGTGGCGCCAGCCTTGCCCGTGCCGCCTTCAATTGCGGCAAGCTGTTCATAGTGAGCATGATAAGTCTCAGCATTATTATCCGTTGTATCTGTGTACTGCACATCCTGAATGGTCAGATTTCCATAGCAGCTGATCGCCGTAGTGGTTCCCCGCAGGGTATAACCATTCAGATTGAGGGTCGCAGTGACACCCCCGGGAATCCTCACATTGCCCACAGAATCCGCCACCAATATGATCTCCGGCGCTTCCTCATTGCTTCCATATATGCCATCATCGGCATTCTGTATGGCGTCCACTGCGGCCTGAACGGAGGTAAACTGATCAAAAGCTCCGCTTTCATCCGCTCCGCCCCTTGCATTCCAGACAACCGCCGCCACGCTGTCTGTCTCGTACTCCAGAGTCAGCCCATAGGCCTTCTTCACAGGCTCATAGCTGATTGCGGCAGTAGTCACCGTTCCCCGCTGCTCATCCAGCCAGCCGATTCCCGTCACACCCTCCGTGTCCTTGAACATGGAGGAAGCCGTTGCCAGATTCAGGTAGGTATAAATACCGCTGGAATAATAATTTGAATTATAGGCTGCATATACATCCTGCCCCAAAGAGGCATCATTCTGATAAATCTGGCCGGTCACGCCGCTGCTGTCCTTTTCCAGAGTAAAACTATCTTTAGCAGTGGACAGATAAACACCGCCCCCATAGGTTGTGGCGGTATTGCCGGTAATCTGGCCTCCGCTCATGGTCAATGTATCATAACTTGCGACAAATACGCCGCCTCCATTACTGGCGATATTGCCGGTGATAATACCTCCGGTGATCTTGTCTCCCCCATTGACGTCATAGGTCTGATAATTAGTTGCACTCTCTGTGAGATAGACGCCTCCGCCATAACTGGTCGCGGTATTGTCACAGATGGTTCCACCTGTCACAATGAAGTCCGCATTTGCCGCATATACCCCAGCGCCGCTTGTCGCGGTATTTCCGCTGATCTCTCCGCCGGACATGATAAGCGTGAGCCATTGTACATTCACTCCGCCTCCTGCGTTTCCGGAAATCAGTGTTCCATCCTTAATATTCACATGATTATCCGGGCGATAGCTGTAATAGTTGTTGTGTATATAGGTTCCGAGACCTGTCCCGGTATTGTCGCTGATTTCTATTCCGGCGAGATTGATCTCGGCCCCGTACAGGTTCATCAAATATAATCCGGCTCCAGTATTCTCCCGAATCTTTCCGCCTGTCAGGTTCACCGTCATCCCGGCTCCGCCTGTAATCACCACAGTTCCGTATTGGGCACTCTTGTTACCGCTGATCAGCACATTACCCTCAATGGTCAGAGAACTTTCGCTGGTCCCGGTATATCTCAACGCACTACTTTGCATGGCACTGTTTCCGCTGATTTTGGTATTTCCGTTTATGGTTACATTTCCATAGATAAGTATAAGTCCTCCATACGCATAATCTCCTCCGGAAGTCCCCGCTGTGTTATCTGATATCTCCGTGTCGGTAATGGTAACTGTCCCATATTTGAAATATCCACCCCCATAGTTTCCCCTCTCCGTACTGTTGCCGGAAATTTTACTGTCAATTACATTAACTTCGGCTATATTTCCCGTAGCACTTCCTGAATCGCAGCAAATGCCTCCATAGCCTGTCACAGAAGTGTTATTGACGATTTCAGTATCTTCTATTGTCAACTGGCTGGCATATAGGATATACACTCCTCCATAGTTACTTTCTGATGTATTATCCTGAATGGTTGTATCTTCTATTGAAACGTGTAGCTTATCAATGGAAGCGTCATGGCCATTGATATAAAGCGCCCCGGCAGCATTCATGGCGGAATTATTCTGAAGATTACATCCGTTCAGTGCGAAGGTACATAGGTATGACTTTGATGTACTGCCAGAGTCAAGTGCATTTCCCGATGTGTTTCCGGTGAAAGCAATGGCGCCGCCCCGATACGCCTCATTATGTTCCATAAGGCTGTCGGTCATGGAAAAGGTCACTTCGTTATTATTATTATTTCCAGTAATATATATCGCTCCGCCATAGGTAGCATAGTTATAGGAAAAAGTAGTATTGCTGATCTCGATATTATTCCCCGCAGCTGCATAAACCGCCCCGCCGTAGGTTGCGCTGGAGGTGGATGCGGTCTTTTCCGGATTGCCGAAACCGGTGACGGTTACACCCTCCATCACCAGATTTCCCATGGTTGCAGCTGTACTGGCCCTGTTAGGCATGTAAACAGCCTTGGCAACAGTATTGCCCTCTGAGGGCATCAGCTTTCCTCCGTCCCCAGTCAAGTTCGAATCCTGCTGCTCTACAGTATTGCGGAGTATCAGAGAGCCGCCATTAATATAGAAAATATAATTTCCGTTGTTTGAAAGGGTCCATCCGTTTAAATCGATTGTAATTCCGAGGTCAACCAGAGTTCCATTTTCATCTTTATTGTAGGTATCGCTTCCAATGGTCACGCTCTCTGACCAGTCCTGCAAAAGGTAGATGGTGGCGTCCGCATTAATATCTTTCTTTTTGATTTCTATTGCTGCAGATACCGCATTCCTGATGGAAGAATAGGTATCCTCTCCAATCCGCGCTACACCACCATCTATTGATGGTTTTTTGGACGCGGTCAGGCAATAGGTCTGACTGGTGGTGCCACTTTTCTTGAAGGCCGTTGTCCAATACTCCACTGTATTCGCCTCGTACCAGCTGTCGTACTGATCCAGTTTCATTTCTCCAGCCTGACACAGGGAAAGGACTCCGCCGAGATACAGTCTGCTCACATAGATATCCTTTGCTTTGCTGTTGAAACTGCTCACTGTATTCTCATAAATCTGTCCGCCGGTGACAGTGAACTGCACATAATCACATTCAATGCAAATGCCGCCCCCTTCCACAGCTGTATTCTGAGTAATCACACCTCCCGAGATGGTCAGACTGCTGTAGTCTCCTTTTACATTAATGCCGCCTCCATTGTTATTTGTGTCGACATTCCCCTCTATTCTTCCTCCGCTGATTTCCACCTGGCCGGATCTGATATAAATTCCCCTCCCCGTGTTATCCATGATAGAGCCGTCGCTCATCTGTAACAGCTTCGTAGTTCTCTCTCCATAATTCGTAATCGTAGTATCAGCATATCCTTCCACATACACTCCGCCCGTGTTTTCACTGATGGAGCCGCCGCTCATCTGAAATACATAGTCATCAATACCTTCATTGGAAGCCACACTGCCATAGTTTACGTAAACTCCAAACCCCAGCGTATTGTTTTCCACGGAGCCGCCAGTCATGGTAAATGTGCCGGGATGCCGCACATATACACCCGCACCATATGCAGCCCTGTTCCCCGTGATAGAGCCGCCCTCCAGCGTCACATGTCCCAGAACGTACAGACCTCCTCCATAGTATGTGCTCGAATCTGTAGTGGTGCCTTTTCCACCTGTGATGGCGCCTGTTCCCTCAGATTCCTCCGTAGCACTGCTGTCCGTGATTGTCAGATCAGCGTCCTCCTCCACATAGATCACACTGCCAGAAGCGGCGCGCAGGGTGAAACCAGCCAGATCCAGCGTGGCCGTCAATCCTTCCGGAATGACCACATTCTCCGTGCTGTCCTTCAGCATCACAATGGTGCTGCCGCTGTCAGCTTCCCCATTTTCAATAGCGCCCACTGCGGCCTGCACGCTGGCGTAATACGTCTCATCAATTCGCGCTGAATCCGCCGGAGTTGTATAATAGAAGGTATAGGCCTGTGCCGGACTGTAATGCTTCGTGCCGGACGAATCTTCATAAGCATAAATTTTATGGCTAACCTCAGTCGACAGCTCCTCGTCAGAGGTTTCCAGGTACCAACATGTTCCCACAATTCCAAGGGTATCCTCAGACAGTACTTTGGATGAGGTCAGTGTAGAAGCCTGTGCCAGAGTAAACATCCCGTAGTTTGACTGATCCGTCACTCCTGTCCCGCCATATTCGTAGACATCATTTCCGCCCCGATTATATTTGGCTATATTGTCAAAGATCAGACCGCCTGAAACTGTCATACTTACTCTTGCAATAGAATAAGAAAAAATGCCTCCACCATAATTGGCATTGTTTTCATAAATCAGGCCTCCTGTGACAATCAGATCGACGTTTTTCACATATATTCCACCACCCCAGTTTCCCGCTGTATTATCGCTGATTTCCGTGTTGCCGCTGATTTCCACTGTTCCACTGCTGCCAGTCGCATAATTGCTGAGAATATAGACGCCTCCTCCATCTGTTTTTGCCACATTCCCTGTGATTTTTCCTCCAGAAATCACATGCTGACCGGCAGCAGTGCTCGCGCTATGAATATAGATGAAAATACCAGCGGCATATCCCGCTGAATTCTCCCGGATTTCTCCTCCGGTCATCTCAATCGTATATGTATAAACACCACCACCACTATCTCCAGCATTATTCTGACTGATCAACACATTGCCTGAAATATTCAGAGATGAACAAAGCGCTCCGCCTCCATAAGTTCCCGAAGTATTTTTTGAGATTATTACGTCTCCGGACAAGGTTACTGCACCAGACCTTATTCCACCGCCATTTCCTGACTGAGCCGTATTTCCACTGATGACCGTATTCCCAGTGACAATCAAAGTGTTACTTTTATAAATACCACCACCTGTTTCAGCTGTATTGTTCGTAATTTCACCACCGGAAACAGTCATAACAGCACTGCTATTCACATAAAATCCACCACCACTTTCAGCTGTATTCCCGCTGATGGTTCCTCCGGTCATGGTAACAACAGTACTATACTGAGGGACATACATTCCTCCGCCTGCACTGGTCACGAAGGATGCGGAGACAGAGTTATTGCTGATTATAATATTGTCTTTCAGCGTCACTTCACTATAGTTGTTTATATAAATACCCCCACCATAGATAAAGCCTGTATTATCACTGATTTCCCCGCCGGAGAGGGTAACCGTACTATAAGGTCCTACATAAATGCCGCCGCCATACTGAGCATAGGTTGTGGTCTCCGTGACGTCTTTGGTGGTATTGCCGCTGACAGTACCTCCTGTCATGGTAAAGCTGCTCTTCGCCGAGCTGCTGCTGGCCAGACAGATGCCGCCGCCATAATGGTTTGAACTGCTACCCGTCACAAGGTTCCCAGAGACAGAGCCGCCGGACATGGTAAGCCCGGTTCCCGCGGTGATATACAGACCGCCGCCGTCCGTTCCGGCGATATTTCCTGAGATATCTGCGCCCTCTGTTATCGACCCTGCGGTAATTTTCACCGCCCCGTAAAAGCCGCCGCCAGCCAGCACGGCTTCATTTCCGCTGATGGTGGAGGCAATGGTCAGAGACGCTACCGCGGCACCAGTATTTTCCACATAGACACCGCCGCCGTTGCTGTCAGCGTGGTTACATGAAATTATCAGTCCCGATCCCAATGCAAAGCCGTCATCAGATACCGAATTGATATACAGGCCACCGCCATTGAC